>CAKNLX010000006.1 GCA_930989465.1 uncultured Lactobacillus sp.
GCCAAGAATGAAAAGTAATATTCGAATTATTTTTCTTTTCACTTTGTCACCTTCTTATATTTTGTTTCATTTATTTCTATTTTACTTTAAGTTGTAGGAATAAAAAAGCCATGACGTTCTATTGCGCCATGACTTTGGTACTAATGTTAATTACTATTTGGTGAAAAGAACGCGAGTGCCTTCTGGTACGGAAATTTCTTTTTGAATAGGAGTTAGGCTACCAGTACCAGCGTTTCTTGTGTAAAGAGTAGCATTATCTGTATTTTGATTAGCGACAACGACGTAGCGCTGATCTTTATCCCAATTAAAATCACGAGGGAAGTCACCAAAAGTGGATACACGTTGAACCAGGCTCAAAGTATGATCGTCGTTAACTTTGAAGACAGCAATTGAATTATGTCCCCTGTTGGAAGTGTAAACATATTTGCCATCTTGACTAATATATAAGGCAGCAGCTCCGTTATGGTCAGTAAAATCAGCAGGAATTGTCTTATAAGTAGCAATATTTTCAAAGTCCCAAGTGTCTTCGTTAAATTTAACGACATTGATTTGACTAGAAAGTTCACCGACAACGTAGAAGTAATTGCCATCTTTACTGAAGACGATATGACGTGTACCAAAGCCAGTTTCGCACTTATATTGAGCAATGTGTTTTAATTGATCATTTTCTAATCTATAAAAATCAACGGTATCATTGCCTAGATCACAACTAACCAAGTTACCAGCTGGGGTTTCATCAAAGAAGTGAGGGTGAGGACCGTCAACTTGTTCAGGACGCGGACCCAACGTTTCAGCTTTGTGAGTTATAGTATCAACTAGATCGAGCTTGCCACTGTCGTTGTAGCGGAAAACGGACAAGACAGCAGTATGATAGTTAGCAGTGTAAATCAACTTTTTGGTGCGGTTAATTCCTACATAAGCTGGCGAAGAGCCTGGAGTTAAATAGTGGTCAACTTCGTTTGCGCCTTGATCACTTAATTGAAAGACGCTGATTCCACCTTTATCGCCAGCGTTATTAACAGTAAAAATTAAATTACCATCTTTTCGGAAATAAGTTGGACCACCAACGCTAATAATATTCTCAGCTTTGCCTAAACGGGCATCATTTGCTGCACCGGTAATAGGTAATTCATAAATCCCTTTGGAAGTTTTTTTGGTGTAACCTCCGATTAAAACCTTCATATATGTGGGCCTCCATCTCTAAATAAAAATAAGTCTAAAATAAAGTATAGCATGAAAGCGGATTAGACGCTTAAAAACACGATTTCCTGTTGAGCAAAAAATAATCGCCGATTTTGGGCTGCTTAAGTTTTTAAGCAGCTTTTCTTATGCTAAAATTATTTTTAAGGAGAGATTATATTATGAAATGGATTGCAAATATTAAAAAAATTGGTAAAAAGGCCGTCGATAATAAAGATGGCATGGTAATTTTATTTGGCGAGGGTGCTAATAAGGATTTGGAAGACGTTTCTGTCATTCAAAAATTCAGTACTGAGACGCCAGTTAGTGGTTTTGTTTTTAAAAAAGGCGATACAATCACTGTTGATGGTCAAACCTATGTTGCAAACTATGTTGGTCCGATGGTAGAGAGCAACATGAAGGCATTGGGACACGCAACCTTGTTCTTTAACCGTCCCGTTTCTAAGACGCCACTTGCTAATGCGATCTACTTTGATCCGGATATTGATCAACCATTACCTAATTTTAAGGTTGATGATGATATTGTTTATGAACACATTTAAAAATTAGGATGAATAGATGGAAAATAACCAACATAGGGGTGGAACTGTTTTTAAAAAATGGTTCTTAGATAATCGTTTTAGTATTGTTTTATTAAACGTCCTGCTATTCTTTTTAATTATTTGGGTCTTTAATAAAGTATCTTTTGTATTGAATCCTGCCTGGATCTTCTTTAGTGCAATTTTACCGCCATTATTATTAGCGGTAATTCAGTACTATATCATGAATCCGGTTGTTGATTGGTGTGAAAGAAAATTTAAGATTCCGCGAGTGGTGACAATTATAGTTTTATTCTTACTAGTAGTTGTCGCATTAATTTGGATTATTAATATCTTGGTTCCAATTGCACAGAATCAGATTAATTCATTGATAAAGAACTGGCCTCATATTTGGAATGATGCGGTTAATGCAACACAAAATGCGTTGCAAGATCCGCGTTTACATTCATTTAAAGGCAGTATCAAAGGCATGATTGATAATACGCAGAAGACCTTATTTAAATCTGGACAAAGTACCATCAATGCAACTATCGGCAATATTTCATCTGCCGTCAGCATTATTACAATGGTGGCTATGACTTTGTTAACTGCACCGTTTATTTTATTCTTCATGTTAAAAGATGGTCATCAACTGCGGCCATATATTACCAAGTTTGCACCTGAAAAGTGGCAACCTAGTTTTAGCAAATTATTATATGATATTAACTATGCTGTTGCTTCATATGTCCGTGGTCAAATTACTGTTGCCTTTTGGGTAGGTGTGATGTTCTCATTGGGTTACATTCTAATTGGTTTACCATATGGCGTGGCTTTGGCAATTTTAGCTGGGTTTATGAACTTAATCCCATACTTTGGTACACCATTAGCAATGATTCCTGTAATTGTAATTTCAATTATGACTTCAGGTTCAATGTTAATTAAGGTCTTAATTGTTTTTGCTATTGAACAAACAATTGAATCAAGAATTCTTAGCCCATGGGTAATGGGGAATAAAATGGAAATGCACCCAATTACAACAATTTTACTCTTGATTGGTGCTAGTGCCGTCTGGGGCTTATGGGGTGTAGTTTTCGGTATTCCAATTTATGCGATCTTGAAGATTATTGTGTCTCGCGTGTACAATTATTATCGAAGAGAGTCTAAACTCTTTGAAGAGAATGCTGTTTCTTCGACCACGGGGGATGCAGATCATGACGAAAGCGAATAAATACTAGATAGTTTTAAAGCGTGGCTTAAAAGCTACGCTTTTTTTGATAAGGAGTTTTTTGAATGACTAATCATGTAGTTTTGTATGAACCATTGATGCCAGCTAATACTGGTAATATTGCTCGTACTTGTGCGGGGACTAACACTGTCCTTGATTTGATTGAACCACTTGGTTTTCAAATCGATAATAAAAAAATGAAGCGAGCAGGTCTTGATTATTGGGACAAGGTCGATGTACGCAGACATGATGACTTGAATGCCTTTTTGAAGACCTTAGGGCCTAATGATGAGATGTATTTAATTTCTAAATTCTCATCAAAAAATTATGCACAAGTCGATTATACTGATCCTAACAAGAATTATTACTTTGTTTTTGGTAAAGAAACAACTGGTTTGCCAGAAACTTTTATGCGTGAATACTATGACCGTAATTTACGTATCCCAATGTCTGATAACATTCGGTGCTATAACTTGTCTAATTCTGTAGCAATGGTTTTGCTAGAAGCTTTACGCCAGCAAGGTTTTCCTAATATGGAAACAACCCATCATTATGAAAATGACAAGTTAAAAGATGACTATGATCGTCCTGAAAGATATGAACGTAATCTAGGGGAGAATAAATAATGGATTTTGAAAAACAGACAGATATTATCGTACAGGCATTTCATTATGATTTAGTTGATGAAGATACCAAACCAATTAGTGACGTTAGACCAGGAATTAGAAAATTAGATGTTAGCGGTGACGATGAGCATTCAGAAGAAAATGGTAGTTACTATGATGTTGCTATTCAATATGATGTAATTCCTGCACCAGCTATGTTTGAAGCAAGCGGCTTGATTCATCAAATCGTGCAATTAAAAGATTACCATGGTGATGGCTCTGACATTAGTAATTCAGATTGGCAGTTACTAACTCGACCATTAGTTGAGCAACTTGAGACCTTGATCTATGAAACAACCCAATTAACTTTGGGTCAGCCGGTTAACTTGAACTTCAAGGCTGAATTCGATAATTAATCAGGTGAGTACATGCCTGCAAAAAAGAAACAAAGAAAGGCCAAAAAGAGCTACAATAAGCGAAAAGCAAACAAAAAGCAAAATCTTAATTGGAGTATTTGTGGTTTAGTCTTGATTTTAATAGCGGGGCTAGCTTTTGTCCGTTTCGGTATTTTGGGTAAGCAAATCGCAAATTTGATTCGAATGTTCTTCGGGGATTCTTATTTGTTTGCGGCAGGTTTACTGGGACTTTTTGGCCTAGTAAATTTAATCTATAATCAACCGATTCACTTAACAATTAAGCGTAGCTTGGGGTTAGCAATCGCTTTTTTGGGAATTCTGTTAATTCAATGTAACTTGTATTTTGAACATGAATTAGTTAACAGTAATTTCCTGAATTCTTTTTGGCATGCAATGGCCGCGGAGTTTGGTCGTGCTGGAGTCACTGAGAGCATTGGTGGTGGATTAATTGGTTCATTAGCTTATCAACTTTTTTATCCACTACTAGGGCAAATCGGTGTCCGTGTTTTTGCTATTTTATTGCTGCCAATTGGAATTTTGATGTTTTTTGATGTTAAATTTAGAACAATTATCGAAAAATTCCAGACAGTTAGTCAATTATTCATCAAAAAGAATAAAGAAGCTGGGGTAAAGGTCAAAGATAAATATAATGACGTTTTGGAAAAGCGGCGTCAGAAAAAAGAGGAACAAGACGAAGATTTAGTTGATGACGATAAACCGATTTTTCCTAATGTAGCGGACTTTGACCCTGCCGATCCAACTGATGACGATGTAACGCCGACGGCTGAAGACGTAGAAGTTGAGCCAGAGACCACACCTGATCCAGAACCGCAAATTCAAATTGCACCACAACATGATGACGGGGTAAAGGAACTACCTAAGTCACATTCTTTTGCGGAAGATGATCAAAAGTTAAAGCAGGAATTAGCCGATGTCGATCATGGTGAACTAAAAACTGATGCGCCAGTCAATAAAGCTTATAAGATGCCACCTTTAAGCTTACTTGATCCAATTAAATCGACTGATCAGAGTACTGACCGTGATTTAATTAAGAAAAATACCCAAGTTTTGCAATCAACGTTTAAGAGTTTTGGCGTTAAGGTGATTATTAAAAAAGCTATTTTAGGACCAACTATTACGCGTTATGAAGTCCAGCCAGCTGTTGGCGTTAAGGTAAGTCGAATTGTAAACTTAGCGGATGATTTGGCTTTGGCGCTTGCGGCTAAAGATATTCGAATTGAAGCACCAATTCCTGGTAAGCCCTTTATCGGAATTGAGGTACCTAACCGAGCAACGTCTGTTGTTTCATTCAAAGACGTGATGGAACATCAAGATAATAAAGCCAAAAGCGATCCGATGGATGTACCATTGGGTAAAGATGTAACTGGAAGCATTATTTCTGCCAACTTAGCTAAGATGCCACACCTATTGATTGCTGGTTCAACTGGTTCTGGTAAGTCCGTAGCGATTAATACAATTTTAGCCAGTATTTTAATGAAGGCGCGGCCTGAAGAAGTTAAATTAGTTTTAATTGACCCAAAGATGGTCGAACTTTCAGTTTATAATGGTGTGCCGCATTTATTGATCCCTGTGGTGACCGATGCTAAGCTAGCCGCAAATGCACTGCGCAAAGTTGTTAAAGAAATGGAGCGCAGATATAAGCTATTTGCGGCTGGTGGCGTGCGAAACATGAGTGAATATAATCAAAAAGTTGCTGAAAACAATCGTGATAAAACTAAACCAGTGATGAAGCCGTTACCTTATATTCTAGTTGTAGTTGATGAACTTAGTGATTTGATGATGGTTGGTGGTCACGATGTTGAAGGCGCGATTGTTCGTTTAGGACAAATGGCACGTGCTGCCGGAATTCATATGATTTTGGCAACTCAGCGTCCAAGTGTTGATGTTATTACCGGTCTGATTAAAGCAAATGTACCATCGAGAATTTCCTTTGCTGTATCAAGTGGAGTGGATTCAAGGACTATTTTGGATCAAACAGGTGCAGAAAAATTACTTGGTCGTGGTGATATGCTTTATATGCCAATTGGGGCATCTAAACCTGAACGTGTTCAAGGTGCTTATATTGCTAGTGATGAAGTTGAACGCGTAATTGAATGGGTTAAGAAGCAACAAGAGGTTAGTTATGATGAGACAATGATTCCTAAAAAAGGTGAAAATTCATCAAATGCTGATAGTAAAGATGATGAGCCAGCAGATGAATTCTATGAGCAAGCTGTTGATTTAGTACGACGTCAACAGACGGCTAGCGTGTCAATGTTGCAGCGTAGGTTTAGAATTGGTTATAATCGTGCTGCTAGAATTGTTGATGAAATGGAAGCTAAAGGGATTGTTGGTCCATCTGAAGGCTCTAAGCCACGACAAGTTTTAGTGCCACCAATAAAGAATGAAGGTAATTCAAACAATGCTCACAACTAATATTGCAATTAGAAAAAATAAAAAGTTTACAACAGCCGCTATTGGCTGTTTTTTGCGTTTGCCGCTGACTAAACATAATTTAGCTTATGCTAGTTTGCTAGCGCGAATACAGATGAATAGCAGCTTAAGTTATCCGTCACTTGCTTTACAACAAAAAAGATTGGCAGAATTATATGATTTACAGCTGGAGATTATGCCACAAGTTTTTGGTAAAGAAATACTTTTGACTTATTATGCCAATTTTGTTGAGCCGATTGAGATTTTGGATCCACATTATACGTATGAAGAAATTCTTAATGTGATTGCACAAATAGTTAATCAACCTAATTTTGCGGAACCTTTGGTGGAATATGCTAAACGTCAATTAGCAGAAGAATATCAAGAACTGATTGAACAACCATCTAATTATGCGTTGGAGCAGTTTTTTAAATTGTGGTATCAGGATCAACCTGATTATGCGGAGACATTTATTGGCTCACTAGATGAAATCAAAGCTGCGACTAGCACGACTATGATGCATTATTGGCGTAATTTAGCTAATGTACCAATGCAAATTTTAGGAATGACCAGGGATAATAATCTGGTTTCTAAATTAGCTCAGGCTATGTTTCAACAAACTGGTTTAACTAAATCATTTCAAACAGCTAGTCTAACTATTCCAGCTAAAAGAAAGTTGATTGAAAAAGAGGATGATCAAGGAAATGTGCAAGCTCAATTGTTAATGGGCTTTGGTTTAGAACAAAGTATTGATTATCGCGGTCAAGTAATGGGAATATTATTATCGCAATATTTGGCAGGTGATCAATCATCTAAATTATTTACGCAAATTCGGGAGCAATTGGGAGCAGCTTATAATGTTGAAGCAAGCTGCTTTGCCAATAATTCTTTGTTTTTAGTCAGTGCAGGACTTGATCCTAGTAAGATTGCAGCGGCTCGAAAAATTATTTTATCCGAAATGGGTAAACTAGTTCAGGGCGAAGTAGAAGATGATTTATTTAAAAAGGCTAAAAAGGCAATTTTGCGTAATATGAAGATTGGTCTAGACGGTCAAAACTGGCAGATGGGTCAAATGTTGCGTGATGAATTGTTCTCGGGATATTTAGACTTTGATCGTGAAAATGCAATTAGGAGAGCTACACCTAAGCAGTTAGTAGCTTTCGTACAAAATTTATTCTTTAATGAAAGTTATGTTTTAAAATGATGACACCAAAAATTATCAAAAAAGAATATCAGTCAGGCTTTAAAGCCGAAATTATTTTAAAGCCACATTTTTATCAACGATTTTTCGGTATAATTGTTGACTTTGGTAGTAGTGATCCACAAAAGGTTGCCGGTTCGGCTCATTTCTTAGAGCATAAGCTATTTGCCAAAAAAGATGGTGATCTGTCAACGCAATTTGAAGATATTGGTGCTGACGTTAATGCATTCACGTCTTTTAATGAAACAATGTTTTATTGTAGTGGAATTGAGCATACGCCTAAAATGATCGATCTCTTGTTTGAATTGGTAGGGCAGCCGTATTTTACTAAGGAAAATATCGCGCAAGAGGCTCCGATTATTGAACAAGAATTGGCCATGTATCAGGATGACCCAACTTGGAGCGTAAATAATGCGATTATGCATGATATGTTTGGTGATTCTAATCTAGGGATCGAAGTTGTAGGTACGAAAGAATCAATTAATCAAGTTACAGTGAAAAACTTGACCCAAGTTTATGAGGCTAATTATGTGCCAGAAAAGATGCAATTTGTTGCTTGCGGTGATTTTTCTGATAATCAAGTGCAAACGATTTTGCGGCAAGTAGGAAAGCTGCAGCAAAAATATTTGCACGGGAAAGGTAAAAGCACAGCTGAAAAACAAGTTAGTTTTCGCATGTTACATGATCAAGTCTTGCCAGCCAGAGGTAATTCTAATTCCTTTGGTTTAGGAATTCGCTTTAAAAACTTTAAGAAAGTATTATTAAGCTTTGATTTGACTCAAATTCTGTTAGAAATAATGTTAGAATCAAAACTAAGTGCAATGGGACCATGGTTTGAAGAAATGAGAAAAAAGCAGTTGTTAATGGATTCGCTGCAGATTTCTGTTAATTACACCAGGCAGGGCGATTTTGCTACTATTTTTGGTGTAAGTCCTCAAGCTCAAGAAGTAATTGCAGAAATAAAGAGGGTATTGACGGAACCAATTAAGAAAAATTCAGCGGAATACCGTTTTATTAGACAAAACTTCATTTTGCAAAAGAAAGAATGGTTAGCACGCACTGCTAGGACAAGTAATGATCTGTCTTATTTGGCAATTGAATTAATTGAAGAAAATTTAGATCATGAAAATTTAACACAAAATATAGCTAAATTGCAGGCGATGAATTTTGATCAGTTTTATGACTACTGCCAAAAGATTATGAAAGACAGTGAACTTTGTTCTGCTTACTTAGAAAACAAGTAAGGGGTTGATAAAGTTGAAGCGAGCAATTGTCTTTGGTGCAACTGGCGGTATTGGTCAAGATATTTGTCGAGATTTGGCAGATGCCGGTTGGTCATTATACTTGCATTATCATTCTAATTCTCAAAAAGCTGAAAATTTAGTTCAAGAGCTGTTTGCTAAGCATCCTGACCAGGATTTTATGTCGCTACAGTTGGATTTTGCGACAGGGGATGCACAGTTAACAGATTTTGTTAAAAACTTGTTGCCAGTTAATGCAGTAGTTTTTGCTCAAGGAATTACTAAGTATGGTTTTTTAGGTGATGAAAAATTAGCAAATATCACTGATCTGATTAATATTAATCTTACTGTGCCAATTAAGTTAACTAAATTGTTAGAGCCACAACTGATGAAACGAGATTTTAGTCGTATAGTTTATTTAGGCTCAGTCTATGGTGGTGCAGGTAGTGCATTAGAAAGCGTCTATAGTGCAACTAAAGGTGGTTTAACCAGGTTCGCTCAGGCTTATGCGCGTGAAGTTGCTTCCAATAACTTAACGGTTAATGTAATTGCGCCTGGTGCGGTTAAAACCAAAATGAATGCATTCTTTTCTGAGGATACGATTCAAGAGGTAAAAGATGAAATCCCAGTTGGTCGTTGGGCCAATGGCAGTGATATTTCATACTGGGTTAGAACACTGCTAGATCGACGTAGTAGTTATTTAACAGGACAGACAATTTATGTTACAGGTGGATGGCTTTTATAACTAAGACGTTGTAATAAGAATTTTATGGTATACTCAACATGATAAATTAAAATTTGAAGAGGTAAATATGGCAGATATCGGAGATAAATTAAAGAGCGCCAGAGAGGCTAAGGGACTTTCAATTGCAGATATTGAAAAAGCTACTAAAATTCAGAGCAGATATCTTGAAGCGATTGAGAAGAATGAATTTGATAAACTTCCAGGCGATTTTTATGTTAGAGCATTTATTCGTCAATATGCACAAGTTGTTGGCTTGGATGGTAAGGAGTTATTAAGTGATTACCACGATGATGTACCAGAAGCTAAGCCAGATGAGTACGTAGAAAACTCGATTGATAATAAGAGTGAAGAAGTACGAGAAACCACCGACAATAAGAAAAATTTGTGGAAGAATTACTTGCCACGAATTGCGATCGGACTTGGTGTAATTATCGTAATTCTTGTAGTGTACGTTTTGTATGCTCGTCTTTCTTCAGGTGGTCAAAAGAACCAAGCTGATAATAATGATGTAACTGTTTCATCACAAAAGTCATCATCGTCATCTTCTAAGAAAGCTAAAAAAGTAGTAGTCAATAAAGTTAAGGTTACTAAGGTTAGTGACAATGAGTACCGAGTTACTGGCTTGAATAAAAACCGTCGCCTAGTTGTGCGTGCTGGTGAAAACCAAAATATTTCAGCAGGTGTACAAGTCAATGGTAATGCTAATAGCTGGCAATCAACTTTACTTGCTAATCAAAAGCACACTATGACTTTGCCAAGCAATGCAGAGAGAGTAGTGATTACTTTAGGCAACGATAATGGTACTTCAATCACTATTGCAGGTAAGAAAATCCCATATACAGCAAACAATGCGTACAGGACAATTACTTTGTTGATTGGTAAGGCTAAGAGAACTACTAGTCAAAATAATAGTAGTTCTAATAATACGGGCTCTACTAATAACAATACAACCAATAGTAGTTCTACCCAAAGCCGTACAACTACTCAAAGCAGTGCTACTCATCAAAGCAGTCGTCAACAATCATCTACTACTACTCAAAGTAGCCAACAAACCCAACAAAGTAGTCAAACTCAACAATCATCTACTACTCAATCATCAGCAGACACTAACAATGGCAATGATGGTGGAAATAATAACAACAATTAAAATCTAGGAGTGTTAGAATGAATTTACCTAATAAACTTACTGTTTTTAGAATCTTTTTGATTCCAGTATTTATGTTAATCATCATTTTTGGTGGGAATGCTAGTGTTCAAGCAGCAGGCTCAACTGTTGTTTGGAGTCGTGTTATTGCTGCTATCGTTTTTGCTGTTGCTTCGGCTACTGATTGGTTTGACGGTCACATTGCGCGTTCACGTAATATGGTAACCAATTTTGGTAAGTTTGCTGATCCATTAGCTGATAAGATGTTAACTATGACTGCTTTCATTTTCTTAGTTGAATTGAAACTTGCTCCAGCATGGGTAGTAGCTATCATCGTTTGTCGTGAATTGGCTGTTACTGGTTTGCGTTTGATCTTAGCAGAAAATGAAGGACAAGTTTTAGCAGCAAAGATGCCTGGTAAAATTAAGACTACTTGCCAAATGTTATCAATCATTTTCTTATTGATTGGTGACTTCTTCCACATTGGTACTATCTTACTTTACCTTGCGTTGATCTTTACTATTTACTCAGGTTACGATTACTTCCACCAATCATGGGGCGTATTCAAGGGCTCAATGTAAAATAGTATTAAGTCAAGAATGATTAAAAGAAGCATTTGCTTCTTTTTTATTTTGTAAAAAAATAATGGCGATTTTTTGCGTAATAAATAATAGAAGGTAAAAAATCCTTTGAACGTTCGTTTGCATTTCTCTTGCAAATTGGACGGCGGTCAAAGTATAATTATTAGGTACGAAAAATAGGAGGACATTAATGGCCAAAGACGAAAAACAGGCTGCTTTAGATGCAGCGCTTAAAAAAATCGAAAAGAATTTCGGTAAGGGTGCTGTAATGCGGATGGGCGAAAAAGCTGATACGCAAATTTCAACAGTGCCAACAGGTTCATTAGCTTTAGATGCTGCTATCGGTGTAGGTGGATATCCTCGTGGTCGTATTATTGAAGTTTATGGCCCAGAATCATCTGGTAAGACTACTGTAGCCCTTCATGCTGTAGCTGAGGTACAAAAGCGTGGTGGTACTGCAGCTTATATTGATGCAGAGAATGCGATGGACCCTGCTTATGCTGAAGCTTTAGGTGTAGATATTGATTCATTAATTTTGTCACAACCTAATACTGGTGAAGAAGGTTTGCAAATCGCTGATACTTTGATTTCCAGTGGGGCAATTGACATTGTAGTAGTCGACTCTGTTGCTGCCTTAGTACCACGAGCAGAAATTGAAGGCGAGATGGGGGATGCCCATGTTGGTTTACAAGCGAGATTAATGAGTCAAGCTTTGCGTAAGCTATCAGGTAATATTTCTAAAACCAAAACTATTGCCATCTTTATTAACCAGATTCGTGAAAAAGTTGGGGTAATGTTTGGTAATCCTGAAACTACCCCAGGTGGTCGTGCTCTTAAGTTTTACTCAACTATTAGATTGGAAGTAAGAAGAGCTGAACAGATTAAGCAATCAGGAGATGTTCTTGGTAACAGAGTTAAAATTAAAGTTGTTAAGAACAAGGTTGCTCCACCATTTAAGGTGGCAGAAGTAGACATTATGTACGGTAAGGGAATTTCACAAAGTGGTGAATTACTGGACATGGCTGCTGATAAGGACATTATCGATAAAGCAGGTTCTTGGTACTCTTACAAGAGTGATCGAATTGGTCAGGGACGTGAGAATGCTAAGAAGTATCTAGAAGAGCATCCAGATATTTATCAAGATATCCAAAAGCAAGTGCGTCAAGCTTACGGGATTGATGAAAAGTCAATTGCTGATCGTGAAGATCCAGAAAAGATCAAGGAGAAGCGCGAAGAAGCCAAGACAGAAAAAGAAGCTGCTACAGATAAAAAGTCTGATCAAGCTAAATAATTATGTCAAAAACCCTGGATTTATTTTCCAAGGTTTTTTGATTTAATTGACATGAACAGATAGGTTCTTTATCATAAAAGTTGTGTGAATAATTCTAAAAAAGGCGATAGTAATCATGAATAATATGTTAACAATTATGATTCCCGTCGCAACTGCCATTGTTTCACTCTTGGTGGGTTCAGTGGTTGGTTATGCAATTCGCAAGCATTCTTGGGAACAAAAAGCTCAAAATGCCCAGAATGATGCTGACCACATTTTAGCTGATGCTAAGGCACAGGTTGCTGCAGCACAAGCTGAAGTTAATGCACAAAAGCAAGCAGCAGCGGCTGTTAAGCAAAGTGCAGAAAATACTAAAAAAGAAAAAATTCTTGAAGCTCAAGAACAAATTCGTGATTTTAGGCAAAAGACCGAGGATGAGTTAAATTCCAAGAAAGATAATTTAGCTCGGGAGAAAAATCGTTTACAACAACGTGAAGATACCTTAGATCATAAGAATTCTTTATTAGATGAACGTGAAAGTGGACTCACGCAAAAGGAAGACCAATTAAAGCAGCAGTATGCTAGCTTAAAGGCAAAATTAACTGAGGCTGAAGAATTAGTAGAAACTAGACGGCAAAAGCTTTATGACGTAGCTAAGTTGGATGAGGAAGAAGCCAAGAAGATTGTGCTTAGTCAATTATCTGATGAACTAGTCAAAGAACGAGCCGAGATGATCAGAAATAGTAACGAAGAAGTAAAAGCTAAAGCTGATCATTATGCTAATCAGGTCATTGTGGATGCTATTCAAAGTAGCGCGGCAGATACAGTTGCCGAAACAACTGTATCTGTTGTTGATCTGCCAAATGAAGAGATGAAGGGACGGATTATTGGTCGTGAAGGACGCAATATCCGTTCATTTGAAGCTTTGACTGGAATAGATCTAATTATTGATGATACGCCAAAGGTTGTTACCTTGAGTGGTTTTGATCCAATTAGACGTGAAATTGCCAAAAGAGCGATGGAACGCTTAATCAAGGATGGCCGCATTCACCCAGCTAGAATTGAAGAAATGGTCGATAAGGCCAGAAAAGAAGTTAACGATGACATCTATGAAGCAGGTGAAAGTGCTTTGATGGAGCTGGGAATTCACCGGATGAATCCTGAATTAGTTAAGACGCTAGGTCGTCTTAAATATCGTACTTCTTATGGACAAAATGTTTTGTCACATTCAATTGAAGTTGGTAAGCTAGCAGGCACGATGGCTGCAGAATTAGGCTTGGATGAAAAATTAGCAGTTCGCGCGGGGTTATTACACGATATTGGTAAAGCCATCGATCATGATATTGAAGGTTCCCATGTAGAAATTGGGGTTGAACTAACTCGGAAATATCATGAGCCAGATGTTGTAGTAAATGCGATTGCTGCACACCACGGCGATGTGCCTAAGTTGTCGTTTATTGCTGAACTTGTTGTTGCAGCAGATACGATTTCTAGTGCTCGTCCTGGTGCAAGAAGCGAGAGTTTGGAAAATTATATTAGACGTTTGACCGAATTGGAAAAGATTGCTAAGAGCTACCAAGGCGTTAAGCAGGCTTATGCAATTCAAGCGGGACGTGAAGTTCGTGTGATGGTTGAACCTGACGAAATTTCAGATGATCGGACAGTTATTTTGGCACGTGATATTCGTAATCAGGTTGAAAAAGAACTTGATTATCCAGGTAATATTAAGATTACCGTTATCCGTGAAAAAAGAGTTGTGGCGATCGCTAAATAAATTAAAAAGTTTGGAAGATAATTTTTCCAAACTTTTTTTGCTATTTGTGCAAAATACTGACTACTTGTATAATTAGAACAAGTAAATAAGGAAAGTAGCCAAATATGTTTAAAATTATTGTTGAATTATTCTTATTAGTAATTATTTCAGCGGCAATTACACCGTTTATTCGACGGCTTGCCTTTGTCTTAGGAGCTGTTGATAATCCTAATGCCCGGCGAGTTAATAAGAAACCAATGCCAACGATTGGTGGACTGGGGATTTTTGTTACTTTTAATATCGGTACTTTTGTTCTGTTGCGTGAGCAATTTCCGACTCATGAAATTTTTTCGATTTTACTCGCTTCAAGCGTAATTGTTTTGACGGGATTGATCGACGATATTTTGGAGTTAAAACCTAGACAAAAAATGTTTGGGATTTTTATCGCTTCATTGATTATCTACTTTTTAGCTGGAATCAGAATGAATGTGTTAAAGGTGCCATTCATCGCACATGAAGTAAATCTAGGTTGGTGGAGTTTCCCAATTACTATTTTTTGGATCTTAGCTTTAACTAATGCAGTTAACTTGATTGATGGACTTGATGGTCTAGCTGATGGGGTTTCAATGATCTCTCTGACTACCATGGGGATCGTAGGTTATTTCTTCTTGCACACTCATCAGCTATATGTCCCAATTGCTTGTTTTATGTTAGCTGCCTGTTTATTGGGCTTTTTACCATATAATTTCCATCCAGCAAAAATTTTCTTGGGTGATACGGGTGCACTTTATATTGGTTTTATGATCGCCGTTTTATCTCTGAAGGGGTTAAAGAATGTAACTTTTATTTCATTGTTGGTCCCAATTATCATTTTGGGAGTGCCTATTACTGACACCGTTTATGCAATGATTCGGAGAAAGCTAAACAAAAAGCCAATTTCAGAAGCAGACAAGCATCATTTACATCACCAGCTGATGCGAATGGGGTTAACGCACCGACAGACGGTATTGACTATTTATGCATTATCATTGGTTTTCTCATTTATTTCTTTATTATTCCTGCTTTCGCCAACTTGGGGCACTTGGCTTCTGATCTTAGGCTTGCTGATTGCCTTAGAGTATTTTGTGGAATCAATTGGTTTATTGGGTGAAAAATACCATCCTTTGATGCATGTAATTCAGAAAATTATTAATCAAAAGAGTAAGACTGATCCAACAATTGAAGTTTGGCACTTGGGAGACGAAAAACCAGATCAATTGAAGAGTAAAAAAAATAATAAGTAGCAAAAAGCATTTGGAAATATCCAAATGCTCTTTTTATTGTTCATGATAATTATTAGCTTCAACAGGAATTTCATTATAGCGTTTTTCACCATTAGTAAAGGTAACCTGTCCGGCCAATAAATTAGTTAGGTCTTCCTTAGGTTTAGCTTGTTGGTCATCGTTAACAAAAATATGAATTTTAACATCTACACCGTATTCGGTATTGGCAATAAAAATTTTTTGCTGTTTTAGGTAATGATCAACTTCATCGAAGCGGTTATAGGGTACGCTAAAAATTAATTCTTGTTGTAAAACGCGTTTAATGACGCCGACTTTTTCAACAACATTGGTGACACTATTGGAATAGGCACGAATTAAACCGCCTGCTCCTAATTTGATTCCACCAAAATAACGGGTTACTACGACTGTAACGTTTTTTAAATTCATTAATTGCAAAGCCTTTAATTCAGGAACACCAGCCGTACCTGATGGCTCACCATTATCGCTTTCTTTGACCTGGTCGTCATTTAAGCCGATCGTGTAGGCAAAGGTATTGTGCGAAGCATCGCGATATTTTTTAGAGATTTTTTGAATAAAATCATTTGCCGCATCAGTAGTAGTGGTGCGGGCAATATTGGCAATGAATCTGCTCTTTTTGATAATTAATTCACCGGTGCCGTTTTCTTTAATAGTTAAAAAATTTTCCTTTTCTGACAAAATAATCGCCTCTTTTTGCGTAATAGATAATAGGGAGGTAAAAATATGGAAGATTTAACTCTATTATCAGGTCGTCAATGGATTGTTAGTCAAGAGGATTCTAGCACATTTGAGGGATGCCGCAAAATCCCAGTAATTGAAAAAGGTAAATGCAATCGCTGTGGCAGCCAAGTTAATAGTCGACTGCCTAATGGTAAATATTATTGTCGTGGTTGTATTGGCTTGGGACGTGCAAATGAGGGCGATTGGCTTATTAGAAAAGACAGTAATAATACTTTTTCTCATGTTAAAAACGGGGGATTAAGCTGGCAAGGTAAACTAACCCCATTGCAGCAGAATATTTCGGATAAATTAGTACAAAATTTTGAACAAAGAAAAAATACATTGGTTCATGCTGTAACTGGGGCGGGTAAAACTGAGATGTTGTTTCAGTTGATTGCTCGATGTATGAAAAAAGGAAAGCGCGCTTGTATTGCTACACCAAGAATTGATGTGGTAAATGAGCTGTTTCCAAGATTTTCGACAGCGTTTGCCCAAGTTGAGATCGGTAAGTATCATGGCCGTGAATTTAAGGAAATAGGGCTAGAGCAGTTGACAATTTGTACTACACACCAATTGATGAAGTTTTATCGTGCCTTTGATTTATTGGTAATTGATGAGGTAGACTCTTTTCCTTATGTAGGTAATCCGCAACTACATTTTGCGGCCAAAAATGCGGTTAAAACAACTGGGACTCGAATGTATTTAACCGCAACGCCAACGAACGATTTGCTTTTGGAAGCTAAAACAGGGAAGTTAGAAATTTTGCGCTTAAATCGGCGTTTTCATGGTGGATTATTGCCTGTACCAAGAGAAAGGCTTTTTATCAGGCCGTTTTTGCGGAAGGGACAAATTCATCCTAAATTAATGCAGGAGATTAAAAAAGTCATTCAAAGTGGTCATCCTTTGCTTTTGTTTGTACCACGGATTGAAGAAATTCCGCTTTATCAAGAAGCTTTGCGGAAAAAGTTGCAAAACAAAATTAAACTGGCCGGTGTTCATGCACAAGATCCGCAACGATTAGAAAAAGTACAGGCTTTTCGTGATCGTAAATATGACTTATTGTTGACAACCACAATTTTAGAGCGTGGTGTAACTTTTAAAAATGTTTGGGTAATTATTATTGCAGCAGATGATGCAATTTATACTGCTGCTAGTTTGGTGCAAATTGCAGGTCGAGTTGGTCGGGCTCACGATGACCAAACGGGCTTAGTTTTGTATTGTTATCATCGTTATACCAAGAATATTCGACAGAGTATTAAGCAGATCAAGGGGATGAATAGATGAGAACTTGTTTATTATGTGAGCAGGAGTTTACTCCACCAGTACAATTTGCACAGCTCTTTTCTTTTAAACCAGCGCGAAAAAATAAGATTTGTTTACAGTGTTTAAAACAATTTGAAAAGCTAGCAGACAATCGCTGCTCTGGCTGTGATAAGGAACTAAGTCAAGGCTTTATGTGTAGCGATTGTCGAAACTGGCAAGCCATTTATGGCAAAAATATTCTGCATAATCATGCTTTATATCGTTATAATTCTGCTTTTCATGATTTGATGGTTGCTTATAAGCGGCGTGGAGATTATGTTTTGCGGGAAGTATTGCAAGATTTGTGTTATGACTATTTGTGTAAAACTAACTATGACTTTTATGTGCCCGTGCCCACTTCACCTGAACATCAATCAAGACGACAGTTTGATACAATTTTTGCTATTTATGCTGATATTTTGCCGCTGACACCGCTTCTGATTAAACAATCGGGTAGTCATGCCCAAGGTGAGAAAAACAAAGAGGAGCGGCTTAAAACGCCTCAAAGCTTTTTGATTGATAAAAATATTAAAATCAAGGAAAATATAGTTTCAGGAAAAGTATTAATTTTGGATGATATTTACACGACCGGGCGCACGCTATATCACGCGCGAGACTGTTTACAGCAGGGTTTTCCCGAAATGAAAATTGAAAGCTTTTCAATTTGTCATTAGATTTGTTATGAAACGCTTACATTTTTTGGTATAATAAATTTGTAAAGAAAAACCGCATAGCGGTGAAAGGAGAATCTTATATGTTAAAGTACAATGTTCGTGGAGAAAATATTGAAGTAACTGATGCTTTGAGAAGTTATGTAGAAAAGCGGTTAAACAAGTTAGAGAAGTACTTCGAATTGAATCAAGATGTGATTGCACACGTAAACTTGAGAGTATACCGTGACCGCTCTGCTAAAGTTGAAGTTACTATTCCTTTACCATACTTAGTTTTGAGAGCCGAAGAAACCACGGATGACATGTATCGTAGCATTGACTTCGTTTCTGAAAAACTCGAACGTCAAATTAGAAAGTACAAGACTCGTGTAAATAGAAAGAGTCGTGAAAAGGGATTACAAGATTTCTTTGTAGAACAACCTGAAGAAGAAGAAAAGAAGCCTAGCGAATTTGATATTGTTCGTAACAAGCGTGTAAGCTTAAAGCCAATGGATCCAGAAGAAGCTATTTTACAAATGGACATGTTGGAACATGACTTCTTCGTATTTGAAGATGCAGAAACTAACGGCACTAGCGTTGTTTACCGTAGAAACGATGGTCGTTACGGCTTAATTGAAACTAACGAATAATTGAGTTAAAATACTCGTTAATTAAAAACCTCGCGTTTGTTTGAGCGTGGGGTTTTTTGTTTAGAATATTTTTATTTTGCTGATAAACATGTTAAAATTATTCTGTATTTTTAGACTTTACGACATATAAGGATCGATTTAATGGCAAATATTTTAAAGAAACTATATAACGATGATAAACGAGAACTTAAAAAGTTTGAAAAAATAGCAGCTAAGGTAGAAGCTCATGCAGATGAAATGAGCAAGCTATCTGATGAACAATTGCAAGCAAAGACACCAGAATTTCGTGACCGTTTAAAGAAGGGCGAAAGTTTGGATGATCTTTTACCAGAAGCATTCGCAGTTGCTCGTGAAGGTGCTAAGCGTGTATTAGGACTTTACCCATTCCACGTACAAATTTTGGGTGGTATTGCACTTCACTACGGTAACATCGCCGAAATGATGACTGGTGAAGGTAAGACTTTGACAGCAACCATGCCAGTATACTTGAACGCACTTGAAGGCAAGGGTGTACACGTTGTTACTGTTAACGAATACCTTTCAAGTCGTGACGAAGAAGAAATGGGTCAACTTTACAAGTGGCTTGGCTTAACTGTTGGTTTGAACTTGAACTCAATGTCACCAGACGAAAAGCGTGCAGCTTACAACTGTGATGTTACTTACTCAACTAACTCAGAACTTGGCTTTGACTATTTGCGTGACAACATGGTTGTTTACAAGGAACAAATGGTACAACGTCCATTGAACTACGCTATCATCGACGAAGTTGACTCTATCTTAATCGATGAAGCTAGAACTCCTTTGATTATTTCTGGTGAAGCTGAACAAGCAAACAGTGATTACATCCGTGCTGACCGCTTTGTTAAGACTTTGACTGAAGACAAGAGCGATGATGATGCCGACGATGATGAAGATCACGGCGATTACAAGATTGACTGGCCAACTAAGACTATTTCACTTACCAGAACTGGTATTGAAAAGGCTTGTCAACACTTTGGCCTAAAGAACTTGTACGATGTTGAAAACCAAAAGTTGGTTCACCACATTGACCAAGCTCTTCGTGCCAACTACATCATGCTTAAGGATATCGACTACGTTGTTCAAGATGGCGAAGTTTTGATCGTTGACTCATTCACTGGTCGTGTAATGGAAGGCCGTCGTTACTCAGATGGCTTGCACCAAGCTATTGAAGCTAAGGAAGGCGTTAAGATTCAAGAAGAATCAAGAACGCAAGCTACTATTACCTACCAGAACTTCTTCAGAATGTACAAGAAGTTGTCAGGTATGACTGGTACTGCTAAGACTGAAGAGGAAGAATTCCGTGAAATTTACAACATGCAGGTAATCACGATTCCTACTAACCGTCCAATTGCCAGAAAAGACATGCCAGACATTTTGTATCCAACTTTGGACTCTAAGTTCCACGCTGTAGTTGAAGAAATTAAGAAGCGTCACGCTAATGGTCAACCTGTTTTGGTTGGTACTGTTGCCATTGAAAGTTCAGAAAGACTTAGTCATTTGCTTGATGAAGCTGGTATTCCGCACGCAGTTTTGAACGCGAAAAACCACGCTAAAGAAGCTCAAATTATTATGAATGCTGGTCAACGTGGTGCGGTAACTATCGCTACTAACATGGCCGGTCGTGGTACTGATATTAAGCTTGGGCCTGGTGTTAAGGAACTTGGTGGACTGGCAGTTATTGGTACTGAACGTCACGAATCACGTCGTATTGATAACCAGCTTCGTGGTCGTTCTGGTCGTCAGGGTGACCCAGGTTACACCAGATTCTACTTGTCGCTTGAAGATGATTTGATGAAGCGTTTTGGTGGTGATCGAGTTAAGGACTTCTTGGATCGTTTATCAGATAATGATGATGATAAGGTTATCGAAAGTCGCTTGATTACTCGCCAAGTTGAATCTGCTCAAAAACGTGTTGAAGGTAATAACTATGATACTCGTAAGCAAACTTTGCAATACGATGATGTTATGCGTATTCAACGTGAAATTATCTACGGCGAAAGAATGCAAGTCATTGAAGCTGATAAGTCATTGAAGAATGTTTTAATTCCAATGATTCACAGAACAATTGATCACCAAGTAGCAATGTTTACTCAAGGTGAACGCAAGGAATGGCGTCTTGACTCATTACGCGATTTCATTTCCTCAAGTTTGACTTCAGACAAGGTAACTGACTCAATTGACTTCAAGACTATTAGTGTTGAAGATTTGAAGAAGAAGCTTTATGACATTGTTGAGCAAAACTTCGAAGATAAGGAAAAGGCCTTAGGCGATCCTAGCCAAATGCTTGAATTTGAAAAGGTAGTTATCTTGCGTGTGGTTGATGATCGTTGGACTGATCATATTGATGCAATGGATCAGTTGCGTCAATCAATTGGTCTTCGTGGATACGGTCAATTGAACCCATTAGTTGAATATCAAGATTCTGGTTACAGAATGTTTGAAGAAATGATTTCAAATATTGAATTTGATGTAACTCGTTTGTTCATGAAGGCTGAAATTAGACAAAATCTTAGTCGTTAATAAAGAAAAAGGGGAGTTAAGAGCTTCCCTTTTTTTGCAATAAATAAAAGATGGTAGGTAAAAATGGAAATTAGTGAAATTCAAAGTGTGTTAGATGAACTAAAAAAACGTCTAAATCACTTTAGGGGGTCTCTTTGACTTAGATGCGATTGATGAAAGCATCGAAATTAATGAAAACAAGATGGCGCAGCCTGATTTTTGGAATAACCAGGAAAAAGCGCAAAAATTAATTAGTGAAACCAACCGATTAAAGGAAAAACGTGATTCATTTTTAAAATTGCAAACTAGCTACGAAGACGAAACTACTGCGGTTGAACTTTTGCGTGAAGAACCAGATCCTGACTTGCAAAAAGAAGTTGAAGCGGATCTAGCTACGCTGCAAGAAGATTTTCATAATTATGAGTTAGACCTGCTCTTGTCGGGTAAGTATGATAGCCATAATGCTTTGATGGAAATTCACCCTGGTGCTGGCGGTACAGAAGCGATGGACTGGGGACAGATGCTTCTAAGAATGTATCAACGTTATTGTGATACAGCTGGTTTTAAATTTGAAATCAACGATTATGAGCCTGGTGAAGAAGCTGGGCTGAAGAGCGTTAGTGCGCGAATTGTAGGTAAAAATGCTTACGGAATGCTTAAATCAGAAAATGGTGTCCATCGTTTGGTTAGAATTTCGCCATTTGATGCGGCTAAAAGACGGCATACATCATTTGCTTCTGTAGAAGTGATTCCAGAAGTTGATGACAGTATTCAAATTGATATTGATCCTAAGGATTTACGGGTTGATGTTTACCGCTCTAGTGGTGCTGGTGGGCAGCATATTAATAAAACTTCTAGTGCCGTTAGAATTACGCACTTACCAACAGGAATTGTGACTACGTCTCAGGCACAGCGTTCACAATTGCAAAACCGTGAAACTGCGATGAATGAATTAAGAGCAAAGCTTTTTCACTTAGAAGAAGAAAAAAAGCGTAAGCAAAAGCAGGCTCTGAAAGGCGATCAAAAGGAGATTGGCTGGGGATCACAAATTAGGTCATATGTTTTCCATCCTTACAACCTAGTGAAAGATTTGCGGACAGGTCATGAAACAGCTGACGCTCAAGGAGTAATGGACGGAAAATTGCAACCGTTTATTTATTCCTATTTACAGTGGTTGCTTAGTCAAGAGAATCCAGATTAGGTTAAAAAATGAGTTTAATGGGAATTGTAACGCTTGTTTTAGTAGCGCTAATTATTTTAAGTTTATTGTTTGTTCTATTTAAGGCATTTATTTTACTTTTACCAGTAGCTGTAATTGCGATTTTAATCATTTGGCTTATTTATCGGTTTACTGGAAGGAAAAATCAAGATAATATGCCAAGTAGTGGAAGTTATCGTGAGTGGTTTAAGGCTACTAGTACTTCTGGTCCTAGACCAAGAAAAAAAGCTAGAAATGTCACCACTAAAGATATTGATAAATAGTTAGGAGGCCTAATATGGCTGATGAAGTTAGATTAAGCAAATTGATCCAGGACAATCAGAGTATCCTTGAAGTTTACCAAGGACAGGAATATATCAAAGATGAAGAAATTTATGTTTCTGATATTTATCGCCCTGGATTAGAATTAACTGGTTATTTTGATTTTTATCCTGCGCAACGAATTCAGTTATTGGGTCGGACAGAAATTTCATATGCGGCACGCTTGGACCATGATATTAGAATGCATGTCTTTAACAAAATGTGTACTAAGGCTACACCGTGTTTTTTGATTTCTCGATCTTTGCCTGTACCGGAAGAATTAACTACGGCAGCAGAGGAACACAAAATCCCAATTTTGCGTACAAGAGAGTCAACTACCTATATATCCAGTATTTTAACTGAATACTTGCGTGCTCGTTTAGCCAAAAGAACCAGCATTCATGGTGTTTTGGTTGAAATCAAAGGGATGGGTGTGCTGTTAACTGGTGCATCTGGTGTTGGTAAGTCTGAAACTGCTTTGGGATTAGTTCAAAGAGGACACAGATTAATTGCGGATGATCGAGTAGATGCTTTTCAAAAAGACCATAATACCGTTGTGGGTGAAGCACCAAAGATCTTAAAGCACTTAATGGAGATCAGAGGAATTGGCATTATTGATGTGATGAATTTATTTGGTGCCGGTGCCGTAAAAAATAGAACAGAAATCCAACTGGTAATTAATTTGGTTAATTGGGATCCAAAAGCTAATTATGATCGCCTAGGTTTTCAAGAAAATACGCGTGAAATCTGCAATGTACCAATTCCACAGGTTAATATTCCAGTTAAGGTTGGACGCAATATTGAAATTATTATTGAAGTTGCAGCGATGAACTTCAGAGCTAAGAAGATGGGCTATGATGCAACTCAAACTTTTGATAATAATTTGACTAGTCTGATTTCAGAGCACTCAAAAGAAGATACGAATAAGGTGCCGCATAATGACTAATTTAGTAATTAATCCGGTGGCCTTTCATTTAGGGAATTTAAGTGTCAAATGGTATGGCATCATTATGGCAGTAGCCATTGTGTTAGCTTGCTGGATGGCGATTAACGAAGGAAAAAAACGTCAAATTATTCCAGATGATTTTGTCGATTTGCTATTGTGGGCAGTACCGTTAGGGTATGTTGGAGCACGTATTTATTATGTGATTTTTGAATGGGGTTATTATTCACAGCATCCCGAGCAAATTATTGCGATTTGGAATGGTGGGATTGCGATTTATGGTGGTTTAATTGCCGGCTTAATTGTGCTGTTGATTTTCTGTTATAAACGAATGCTACCTCCATTTTTAATGCTGGATATCATTGCTCCTGGAGTCATGGCAGCTCAGATTTTGGGGCGCTGGGGTAATTTTGTTAATCAAGAGGCGCACGGCGCACCAACTACTCTTCATTTTTTACAAAGCTTACACTTACCACAATTTATTATTGAGCAAATGAAAATAGGTGGGACGTATTATCAACCAACTTTTTTGTACGAATCATTTTTTAATTTGATTGGCTTAATCTTAATTCTATCCTTGCGTCATAAAAAACATCTCTTCAAGCAGGGAGAAGTTTTCATGACCTATCTTCTTTGGTATAGTGTAGTAAGGTTCTTCGTTGAAGGAATGAGGACAGATAGTCTGTATATTTTTGGTATAATACGAGTATCACAGGCATTAAGTTTAATCCTCTTTATTGCTACAATTATTTTATGGATTTATCGGCGGAAAGTCGTTAAGCCAAAATGGTATTTGGATGGTAGTGGATTAAAATACCCGTATTCAAGAGATTAGAATTAATAAAAGATTTTAATTAGAAAGTTTGAGAGAAAAAATGATAAAGATTGCAGTTTTAGGTAATGGTTCATGGGGTTCAGTATTGGGTTCAATGTTAGCCGATAATGGTAACGATGTAACTCTTTACGGTAACATTGATAGTGTTAATGAAGAAATTAACGCTCACCACACCAATAGCCATTATATGAAGGATTGGAAATTAAATGAGAATACCAAGGCTACTGGTGATTTGGAAGCAGCTCTTGATGGGGCAGAACTTGTTTTATTTGTTTTGCCAACTAAGGCAGTTAGAATCGTTGCTAAAAACGTACGCAAGGTTTTAGATAAGACGGGTGCTAAGCCACTGTTAGTTACTGCAACTAAAGGGATTGAACCAGGCAGTAAGAAGCTTATTTCTGAAATTTTAACTGAAGAAATTTATCCAGATGATGAAGATAAGATTGTTGCAATTTCAGGTCCTAGTCACGCAGAAAATGTTGCTCAAAAAGATTTAACCGCGATTGCATGTGCATCAACTAATGAAGAAAATGCTAAGCGGGTACAAGAATTGTTCTCCAATGACTACGTTCGTTTCTACACTAACGATGATTTAGTAGGTGTAGAAGTTGGTGGTGCCGTTAAGAACGTAATTGCGATTGCTGCAGGTATTTTAGTAGGCCAAGGATATGGTGATGACGCCAAAGCTGCCTTGATGACTAGAGGTTTAGCAGAAATCACTCGTTTGGGTGTGCAATACTTTGATGCTAAGCCAATGACCTTCTCAGGCTTGTCAGGTATTGGTGACTTAATTGTAACTTGTACTTCAGTAAACTCACGTAATTGGCGTGCTGGTAAACAAATCGGCGAAGGCAAGACTTTAGATTACGTTTTGAAAAATATGGGACAAGTTGTCGAAGGCGCTACTACTGTTAAAGCTGTTCACGAATTATGTGAAGAAAAGGGCATTGATATGCCAATTTCAGAGGCAATCTACCGTGTTCTTTATGAAGATGCTGATGTTGATACAGAAATTAAGAAAATGATGGGTAGAGAACCAAAGCCTGAAATTCGTTTATAAAAGATAAGCAAAATAGTTGGCAAGAAGGTAAATCTATTGTATTATTTACTTATCAAAAGTAAGTAGAAAGAAGGATAGATTATGGCTGATAAATACGACGTAATTATTATTGGTGCAGGTCCTGGTGGAATGACTGCTGGCTTATATGCTGCGCGTGCTAACTTAAAGATTCTTGTTCTTGATCGCGGTCCCTATGGCGGTCAAATGAACAATACTGATGCTATCGACAATTATCCTGGTTTTTCTGAAATCAAAGGTCCAGAACTTAGTCAAAAGATGTACGACACAATGATGAAGTTTGAACCAGATTATAAGTATGGCAACGTACAAAGTGTTGAACTCGATGGCGAGGATAAGTTAGTTAAAACTGATGATGGCAATGAGTATCGTGCACCGATCGTAATTATTGCTACAGGTTCAGATCATAAGCATTTGAATGTGCCTGGAGAAGAAGAATATTCAGGCAAAGGTGTTTCATATTGTGCCGTCTGCGATGCCGCTTTCTTTAAAGATGAAGATGTAGCTGTCATCGGTGGTGGTGATTCAGCAATTGAAGAAGGAATTTATCTTTCACAATTAGCTAAGAGCGTTACAGTTATTCACCGCCGTGATCAATTGCGAGCACAACCAACTTTGCAAAAGCGTGCATTTGCAAACAAGAAGATGCATTTCATTTGGAATGCACAAACTGAAGAAATCTTAGGCGATGACATGAAAGTCACAGGGGTTAAGTACCGCGATAAGGAAACTGGTGCCGAAAAAGAAATTCCAGTTGCTGGTGTCTTTATTTACGTGGGTGTTTTACCACAAACTGAACCTTTTAAGGATCTTGGTATCTTGGATGACCATGGTTGGATTGTAACTGATGATCATATGGAAACTAAGGTGCCTGGTATCTTTGCTTTAGGTGATGTTCGTCAAAAAGATTTACGCCAAATTGCTAATGCAGTTGGTGAAGGTAGTGTAGCTGGTCAAGCTGCATATAATTACTACCAAGACTTACAAGACAAGAAAAATTAAATTTATTCGTTTTTTCATTAAGACATGTTCGTATTGGACATGTCTTTTTTTGTCTAAAGCTTAAATTAATGACTAATAAGTTTTATAATTAATAGCAGATAATAGAAAATTGTTAACAGTTTGAAAGCGCTTTAGAAATCCAATTTTTAATGAATAGAGGACATTGATGGACGCTAAAGAAATTTATACAGAATGGCAAAAAGCTACTAATTTACCAGATTATTTAAAAGATCAATTAAATACTTTGGGCAAGGATGAAAAATGGATCGAAGATGCCTTTGGACAGGATATTAATTTTGGTACTGCGGGGATGCGTGGTCGTCTTGAACCCGGTACCAACCGGATTAACTTGTTTACTGTAGGTCGAGTAACTGAAGGCTTAGCTCGTTTAATTGAAGAAAATGGTGCTGATGCTAAAAAGCGTGGGGTAGCTATTTCCTTTGATTCAAGATATCACTCAAGAGAGTTTGCAGAACATGCTGCCAGAGTTTTAGGTGCACACGGAATTCATGTTTACTTATTTGATGATTTAAGACCGACACCAGAACTTTCATATGCAGTACGTCATTTGCATACTTTCGCTGGAATTAATATCACTGCTTCACACAATGCTAAGCAATACAATGGCTATAAAGTTTACGGTGAAGATGGTGCACAAATGGCACCAGATAATGCAGATCGACTTTTTGCTTATGCTCAAAAAGTAACTGATATTTTTGCTGTCAAGGCTGCACCAGTAAAAGAATTGCGTGCTAATGGCACCTTGCAGTTAATAGGTGAAGATGTTGATGAAGATTACTTGAATGAATTGAAGCAAGTAACTGTTGATCTAGAGATGGTTAAGGCCAATGCTGACAAGTTAAAGATCATTTATACTCCACTTCATGGTACAGGCAAGATGCTTTATGATCGTGCTTTCAGACAAGGCGGCTTTGATAATGTGATTCCTGTGCCAAGTCAATCAATCATTGACCCAGAATTTCCAACCACAATTAAGCCTAATCCAGAATACCGTGATGTTTTTGAACCTGGTTTTAAGTTGGCAAATAAGGTAAATGCTAATGTCATTATTGCTACTGACCCGGATGCTGATAGAATGGGTGCAGCAGTTAGAAAAACTGATGGTGATTTCCAAGTTTTGACTGGTAACCAAATTGCTACTTTGATGGCTTACTACCTATTGGCTCATATGAAGGAAAATGGTCAATTAACCCCTGATTATGAGATCGTTACTTCAGTTGTTTCTAGTGCTTTGCCATTTAAGATTGCAGAGGACTTTGGTATTAAGACTAAGCATGTTTTGACGGGCTTTAAGTACATTGGTGAAGAAGTTGACCGGATGAATAAAGCTGGTGATGCTAAGTTCTTGATGGGCTTTGAAGAAAGCTATGGTTATTTGTTTAAACCATTTGCTCGTGATAAGGATGCCATGCAGGGTGCATTGATGTTTGCCGAAGTTGCTTCATACTATGCTTCACGTGGGATGACTGTCTTTGATGGTTTGCAAGAAATTTGGCAAAAGTATGGCGTTGCTTATGAAATTACCCGTGCAATTGAAATGCCAGGTATTGGTGGTCAAAAGAAGATGGCCGAATTAATGAGCAAGTTGCGTAATGAGCACTTAACCGAAATCGGCGGTAGTAAAGTGCTTAAGATTCAAGATTTCTTGCAAAAAGAAACTATTGAAAATGGCAAGAAGACACCATTAGAAGGGTTCCCAGAATCTAATGTGTTGAAGTACTTCTTAGATGATGAAACCTGGGTAGCACTTCGCCCATCAGGTACTGAACCAGTAATTAAGGCCTATGTTGGTGTAAACAAAAAAGACATTGCCACTGCAGAAAAGGCAGCTGAAGATTATCAAAAGGCTTTAGCAGATTTACTTAAATAATTAAGCATTTTTCGTGCGAAAGCACGTTCGCGGTAGTAAAATATAGATACTAATTAAAAAGTTGGACTATGCTTGTCCAACTTTTTTCTTGAGGAGTTTTTTATGATTAAACGACAAAAAAATCGCAAATTTGAATTAGTATCAAAGTTTAAACCAGCCGGTGATCAAGAGCAAGCTATTGATAAACTGACTGTTGGATTTAAAAAAGGATATAAAGAACAGATTCTGGAAGGTGCAACTGGTACTGGGAAAACTTTCACCATGGCCAATATTATTGCTAAGCTGAATAAGCCTACATTAGTTATTACGCATAATAAGACCTTGGTAGGGCAGCTATATGGTGAGTTTAAAAGTTTCTTTCCTAATAATGCAGTTGAATATTTTGTTTCATACTATGATTATTATCAGCCAGAAGCTTACGTTCCACAATCAGACACTTATATTGAAAAGGATTCGGCAATCAATGATGAAATTGATCAGTTGCGGCATGCTACTACCTCAGCTTTAATGGAGCGTAATGACGTAGTAGTTGTTGCTTCGGTTTCTTGTATCTATGGTTTGGGTGATCCTAAAGAGTATGCGCGCAGTGTCTTGATGATCCATGAAGGCGAAGAATATGACCGTAATACCTTGTTGCGTGATTTGGTAAATATTCAATATGATCGTAATGATATTGACTTTCAACGCGGTCGTTTTCGGGTCCGCGGGGATGTAGTTGAGGTCTTTCCAGCCGGCAATTCTAATCATGCTTATCGAATTGAATTCTTTGGTGATGAAATTGATCGCATTGTTGAAGTTGATTCGTTAACCGGTGAGGTGATCGGTGAGCGTGAGAGTATTTCGCTTTTCCCAGCTACGCACTTTATGACCAATGACGAGCAATTGCGGCGAGCTTTGGGAGCAATTTCTAAAGAGATGAAATTGCAGGTTAAAAAGTTCGAAGGCGAAGGCAAATTGCTTGAAGCTGAAAGAATCAAGCAACGTACTACCTATGATATGGAAATGATGAGTGAAGTTGGCTATACCAACGGAATTGAAAACTATTCAAGGCATATGGAAGGACGAAAAGCAGGAGAGCCACCGTATACTTTGTTGGACTTCTTCCCAGATGATTTCTTAATTTTAATTGACGAATCACATGCTACTATGCCTGAAATTAGAGCAATGTACAATGGTGACCGTAATCGTAAGCAAACCTTGATTGACTATGGTTTCCGTTTGCCATCTGCACTTGATAACCGTCCATTAAAGCTATCCGAATTTGAAAAGCATGTTAATCAAATTTTGTATGTCTCAGCTACCCCAGGTGATTATGAACTTGAACGAACAGATCATAAGGTTGAACAAATTATTCGACCAACCGGATTGCTTGATCCCAAGATTGAAGTAAGGCCAATTGAGGGGCAAATTGATGATTTAGTTGGCGAAATTAATAAACGGATTGACCGTCATGAACGAGTCTTTGTTACTACTTTGACCAAAAAAATGGCGGAAGACTTAACCGATTATTTGAAGGACTTAGGAATTAAAGTACGTTATTTGCACTCTGATATTAAGACGCTGGAAAGAATGCAAATTTTGCGTGACTTACGGTTAGGTAAGTTCGATGTCTTAATTGGAATTAACCTGTTGCGGGAAGGAATCGATGTACCGGAAGTTTCACTGGTAGCAATTCTGGATGCAGATAAGGAAGGCTTCTTGAGAGCATATCGGCCGCTGGTTCAGACTATGGGACGGGCCGCCCGTAATGCCAATGGTGAAGTAATCATGTATGCTGATACGATTACTGATTCCATGAGAGCAGCGATTAAAGCTACCAAGCGTCGGCGTAAAATTCAGATGGAATTTAACAAGGAGCATGGCATAACGCCTAAGACAATCATTAAGCCGATTCAAGACGTAATTTCGATTACTAAACCGTCGAGTGAAAAAGAAGAAAAATCTGATAGTTTTGCAGATCTTAATTTTGATGAATTGACGGCTAAGCAAAAGAAGACAATGATTAGCAACTTGCAAGAGCAAATGCAAGAAGCAGCTAAGAAGCTTGACTTTGAAGAAGCTGCTAACTTGCGGGATGCAATTATGGAATTGCAAAAATCATCAAGAAAACCGAAGACAAGAAAAGGAAAGAATTTTAATGGCAAATGATAAGATCGTTATTCGCGGAGCACGTGAACATAATTTAAAAGACATTAATTTAACTATTCCTAAGGATAAGTTAGTAGTTATTACTGGCTTATCTGGTTCAGGTAAAAGTTCTTTAGCCTTTGATACGCTTTATGCAGAAGGGCGTAGACGTTATGTGCAATCACTTTCTAGTTATGCTAGACAGTTTTTAGGGCAAATGGATAAACCAGATGTGGATTCAATTGATGGTTTAAATCCAGCAATTTCAATTGATCAAAAAACAACGTCACATAATCCACGGTCAACAGTTGGGACCGTCACTGAGATTAATGATTATTTACGTTTGCTTTGGGCCAGAGTAGGCCATCCAATTTGTCCTAATGATGGGACGCTGATTCAACGACAATCAGTTGATCAGATGGTTGACCGAGTGATGGCTTTACCAGAAAGAACGAAAATTCAAATTTTAGCGCCAGTTATTCGTGCTAAGCGTGGAGAACACAAGGAAGTATTTAAGCGAGTACAACGTGCAGGATATGTTCGTGTAATTGTTGATGGTGAGATGCACGAAATTGGTGAGGATTTTGAATTAGCTAAGAACAAGCGCCACTCAATCGATATTGTCGTTGACCGTTTGATTGTTAAGGATAGCATTAAGTCTCGCTTATTTGATTCTGTTGAAGCTGCACTTCGTTTGTCAGATGGCTACATGAATGTTGATGTAATTGGCGGTGAAATGCTTAACTTTTCTGAGTATTATGCTTGTCCAAAGTGTGGCTTTACTGTGGGTGAAATGGAACCAAGACTGTTCTCCTTTAATGCACCATTTGGTGCCTGCCCTGATTGTGATGGGTTAGGGATGAAGTTAGCAGTAGACGAAGATTTGGTTGTTCCGGACAAAACAAAATCTTTAGCTGAAGGTGCACTGGCTCCATGGAAGACTTCCAATTACTATACTGAAATGTTGGAACAAGCTTGCACGGCATTAAAAATTCCGATGGATAAGCCTTTTAATAAACTAACTAAACGTCAACGCGACATTATTCTGCATGGCTCAACTAAGCCGGTGAAATTCCATGTAACTGGTGACTTTGGCGTTAATGATACCGTTCAACCATTTGAAGGAGTAATGGCCAATGTTGAGCGGCGTTATAAACGACCAATGTCCAAGTTTATGCGTGATGTGATGGGCAAATATATGACTGAACTTACTTGTTCAACTTGTCACGGCAAGCGTTTGAATGAAAAAGCATTAGCAGTGAAAGTCATGGGCAAGGATATCGCGGAAGCTTCGGAGCTTTCTATTGATAAAGCACTTGATTTCTTTAAGGACGTCAAATTAAGCGAGCAAGAGACTATGATTGCTAAGCCGATTTTAAAGGAAGTACGCGATCGTCTTTCATTCTTGGATAGTGTAGGATTAGATTATTTAACTCTTTCTCGATCAGCTAATACCTTGTCTGGTGGTGAAGCTCAGCGTATTCGGTTGGCAACTCAAATTGGCTCAAACTTATCGGGAGTTATGTATGTTTTGGATGAACCATCTATCGGTTTGCATCAACGCGATAATGATCGGCTGATTGCTTCTTTAAAGAGAATGCGTGATTTAGGCAATTCTTTAATTGTGGTAGAGCACGATGACGAAACAATGCGGCAAGCTGACTATTTGGTTGATATGGGACCTGGTGCCGGTGTTTACGGTGGTAAAGTTATGGCACAAGGAACTCCTAAAGAAGTAGAGCAGAATCCTGATTCTTTAACGGGGCAATATTTGTCTGGTAAAAAATTTGTGCCGGTTCCATTGAAGCGTCGTAAAGGCAATGGTAAAAAGATTACAATTACTGGAGCTCAAGAAAATAATTTAAAGAATATTAATGTTGATTTTCCGTTGGGCAAATTTATTGTGGTCAGTGGTGTCTCAGGTTCTGGTAAATCTACTTTGGTTAATATGATCTTGAAACGCGCTTTAGCCCAAAAATTAAACAATAATTCAACTAAGCCAGGCAAATATAAGTCAATCAAGGGTTACAAGAATATTGAAAAAATTATCGATATCGATCAAAGCCCTATTGGTAGAACACCACGTAGTAATCCTGCAACTTATACTAGTGTTTTTGATGATATCAGAACCTTATTTGCTCAAACTAATGAAGCAAAATTGCGTGGTTATACTAAAGCAAGATTTTCGTTCAACGTCAAAGGTGGACGTTGTGAAGCCTGTCATGGTGATGGAATTATCAAGATTGAAATGAACTTTTTGCCTGATGTATATGTACCATGTGAGGTTTGTCACGGCACTCGTTATAATTCTGAAACATTGGAAGTAACTTATCGGGGAAAGAATATTGCTCAAGTGCTTGATATGACGATTAATGAAGCAACTAAGTTTTTCGAAAATATTCCTAAGATTCAGCGTAAACTCCAGACTATCGTTGATGTAGGTTTGGGCTATGTGAAATTAGGTCAATCCGCTACAACTTTATCTGGTGGTGAAGCTCAAAGAATGAAATTAGCTGCTGAATTGCAAAAACTTTCTACTGGTAAAAATTTCTATATTCTTGATGAACCAACTACCGGTTTGCATACCGATGATATCAAGCGTTTATTAGAAGTTTTGCAGCGGTTGGTAGATGAAGGCAATACGGTTTTAATTATTGAGCATAATCTTGATGTAATTAAAAATGCAGATTGGCTGATTGACTTAGGTCCTGAAGGAGGGGAACGTGGCGGTCAAATTGTGGCTACCGGTACGCCAGAAGAAGTAGCGAAAGTTAAAGAAAGCTATACTGGTCAGTATTTGAAACCAGTCTTAGAACGCGATACTAAACTAACAAAAGAAGCAAAAAAATAGGCTAGAAGACAATAGCCAATAGTTTTTATTAACCTTGAATAAGTGTAAAATAGTCTGCAAGGAGGAATAAAAATGGATATTTTTTCTAGTTCTAGAGATAATCGCGGCTTTGACTGGGGCGCATTTATTGCCGGTATCTTAATGGTCGTAGTTGCGTTCGTGTTATTACGTCACCCAGCTAAAGGGTTGCATGCATTTGTCTTGATTTTTGCTATTGTATCAATCGTTCAAGGTATTGTATGGTTGGCTGCTTACTCACGCTTTCGTGAATTTTTCTCACGTAGTTGGGTAGCAATTGTGTCAGGTGTATTAGATATCATTATCGGTATCTTGTTCATTTGCTCATATGATATTGGTGGTTTGACTATCGCTTACTTATTTGCAATCTGGTTCTTTGTTGATTCAGTTGTAGGTATTGCTTGGTCATGGCACTTACGTGCATTTTCAACCGGATACTTTGTATTTAACTTGATTTTGAATATTTTAAGTTTGATTATTGCCTTCTTCTTAATTATTAATCCAGTAATCGCAGCCTTAAGCTTAGTATGGTTAGTTGCATTCTGGTTATTAGTCTTTGGCATTAATGAAATTGTGGTTGCATTTATGCACCGTTAATATTTGATAAAAATTTAAGCCGAAAGGCTTCTTTTTTTTGCACAATTATGACACACCCGGTATGATATAATTTGTAAAGAGGAGGATTTTAGCATGGCTGATGAGAAAAAACAATTATTAATAGTCACAGGCATGAGCGGAGCAGGTAAAACTGTGGTCGCTCATGACTTAGAAGATATGGGCTACTTTGTAGTCGATAATCTTCCTCCAACTTTATTAGGTAGTTTTTGGGATTTAATTAATAATTCCAATGACTTTCATAAGGTAGCCGTAGTAATTGATTTACGAGTTAAGACATTTTATCGCGATTTATTGGATGAAGTTAATTCACTTGAAGATAATGGCAATGTGCAAGCTACTATCCTATTTTTGGATGCTTCCGATGATGTCTTGGTTGCTCGTTATAAAGAAACAAGGCGTCTTCCGCCTTTAGCCAATAATGGCAAAGGTCGCTTGCTTGATGGCATTCAAGAAGAACGTCGTATTTTAATGCCAATTAAAAATAGATCAAATTATATTATCGATACGTCAAACTTGTCGACTAAGGAATTAAAGCAAAAATTAATCAATACATTTAGTGATCGCAAGCGGCAGCCATTTTCAATTGAAGTGATGTCATTTGGCTTTAAGTATGGGATGCCAATTGATGCAGATATTGTAATGGATGTGCGTTTTTTGCCTAACCCATTTTATATTTCAGAATTAAGACCATTTACGGGACTGGACAAGCGTGTATTTGACTATGTGATGAACAAAGAAGAAACACAGGTCTTTTATAAAAAATTGCTTGATTTGCTTGAAACAGCTATCCCTGGATATATCAAAGAGGGGAAGGAAAAGTTGACCATTGCAATTGGTTGTACTGGGGGTCAACACCGGAGTGTTTCAATTGCCCAACAGTTGGCACGAGATTTAGCTAAAAAATATCCAGTCGATATTACTCACCGTGAAGTGAGTCGTTATATTAGAAAGTAGGTGCGCACCTGTGCCATATGGAGAAACAAGGATTGTTCGCGTGATTAAAGGCAGACGTCCCCGTGTAGTCGTAATTGGTGGCGGTACGGGTTTACCAGTTATTTTGAATGCCTTAAAAGATCAAAACGCGGAAATTACTGCAATCGTAACGGTTTCAGATGACGGCGGTTCATCTGGTTCAATCCGTAACTTTATTAACGTAGTTCCACCTGGTGATATCCGTAATGTTTTGGTATCACTTAGTGACTTACCTCAGGAAGAAAAGAATATTTTTCAGTATCGATTTGATTCATCCGATTCCTTTTTTTCAGGACATGCAATCGGTAATTTAATTATTGCGGCATTGAATGAAATGCATGGCAATATCTTTGATGCAGTTCAATCTTTGTCAAAAATGATGAAAATTGATGGTCATGTTTTTCCAGCTTCCAATGAACCATTGACTTTAAACGCAGAATTCGTGGATGGAACTACGGAGTCTGGTGAAACTGAAATCACATCTAAAGATAAGCGGATTAAGCGTGTCTGGGTGACCGATACTGATTCGGATGAAGAGCCTAGAGCTGTTTTACCAGTACTGGCTTCGATTATGCAAGCTGATGCAGTCGTACTTGGGCCAGGTAGTTTATTTACTTCAATTTTACCTAACTTAATGATCTCTAATTTAGGTGAAGCAGTGCGTGAGACTGACGCCGAGGTTATTTATATTTGCAATATCATGACTCAGCGTGGAGAGACAGATCACTTTAGTGATGCGGAACACGTACAGGTAATTAACGATCACTTAGGTGGAAATTATATCAATACCGCTCTGGTTAATGGTGCCAAAATTGATATGAGCAAATTTCACCCAGAAGATTATGATGCTTATCTTGAGCCTGTTAAGAATGACTTTGAAGGCTTAAGAAAGCAAAACTGCCGTGTCATTACTGATGACTTTATCGATCAACGTCATGGATTGGTATTTCATGATGGTGAAAAGGTAGGAAAAGAAATTATTAATCTGGCATTTGAATCAATGTCACGTAAAAGAATGAAGGAAAATGATGGCTAGTTATGCTAGTGAAGTCAAAAAGGAGCTAACTTCGCTTGAGGTGCATCCAGAGCATGCCAAAGCAGAGTTAGCTGCTTTTTTGCGAATGAATGGTGTATTAAACTTGCACGATCATCAATTTAGCCTGGATATCACTACAGAAAATCCTGCGATTGCTCGACGAATTTTTAAGCTGATTAAGATTGCTTATGGTATTGAGCCATTGCTGATTGTCTCGCGCAAGATGAAATTGAAAAAAAATAATCAATATTTGGTACGATTGAATCAGAAGGTACAAGAAATCCTAGAAAACTTACAAATCTGGGATCCTGAAAAAGGTTTGGTAACGCGAATTCCGCAGAGAATTATGACTTCACGTGAAGGAGCAATGTCCTATTTACGCGGTGCATTTCTAGCCGGAGGTAGTGTCAATAATCCAGAAACGAGTCGTTATCACTTGGAGATTTATTCAACTTATGAGGACCATAATGAGGATTTATGTAAGTTGATGAATAATTATTTTTATTTAAATGCTAAAGCAACTAAACGTAGAAGAGGCTATATTGTTTATTTAAAAGAAGCCGCAAAAATTGGCGACTTTTTGCATATAGTGGGTGCACTTAATGCAATGCTTAACTTTGAAGATTTGCGTATTATGCGAGATATGCGAAATTCGGTTAATCGCTTGGTTAATTGTGATACCGCGAATATGAAAAAAACAGCCTCAGCTTCAGCTAAGCAGGTAGAAGACATCCAGCTGATTGAACAAGAAAACGGCTTAGATGATCTACCAGAGAAATTGCAAGTTTTAGCGCGTTTTAGATTGGCGCATCCAGAATTAACTTTAAAGGAAGTAGCTAATCAAATTCCGGATGGTCCGATTTCGAAGTCAGGAGTTAATCACCGATTTAAGAAACTACATGAGTTAGCTGAGAGTTTAAGAGAATAAGAAAAAGGAGCCTGCACAATGAGTGCAAGCTCCTTTTAGAGTGTGAATAATTTTTAATAATTAATTACTTCTTCTTATTAACCATGATTTCGTCAATCAAACCATATTCCTTGGCTTCTTCAGCAGTTAAGTAGTTGTCACGTTCAGTATCCTTTTGGATCTTTTCCAAAGGTTGACCGGTAGTTTCGTGCAAAATTTCGTTGATCTTCTTACGGCTCTTCAAAATTTCGTTAGCTGCAATTTGGATATCAGTTTGTTGACCTTGAGCACCACCTAATGGTTGGTGAATTAAAACAGTTGAGTTAGGAAGTGCAAAACGCTTACCCTTAGTACCACTAGTCAAGAGGATAGAAGCCATTGAAGCTGCCATACCAATTGCAATAGTTGATACGTCTGACTTAATAAAGTTCATGGTATCCATGATAGCTAAGCCGGAGGTGATTACACCACCTGGTGAGTTGATATAAAGTGAAATATCCTTGGTATTGTCTTGAGCATCAAGGAAGAGTAATTGAGCGATGATTGAGTTAGCCATTTGGTCATTAATTTCACCGCTAAGCATGATAATTCTGTCTTTTAATAAGCGTGAGTAAATGTCATAAGCACGTTCACCACGAGCAGTTTGTTCAATAACTGTAGGTACTAGCATAAATTTGCCTCCTAATTGATTTCGTATTAATTAGCACTCTTTCAAGTACAGTGCTAATTAAATCACTTCGTAATGAAAGTGTCAAATAAATAAGCTCAATGGTAACAATGGTAATAAAAATGTATTTTAGCTAACAGTGTTTATATATTATAATATAAAAGTAAAATGCAAAATATAAGATACGGAGGATAGGTTTGAAGTATTCAAATAAAATTTTAACTGCTACTTCAGCTGTAGCACTGGGTGTTGGTTTGTTAATTGGTTCTACAAATGCAGTATTTGCAGATAATTCTAAAACTACTGATAGTAATACAGATACTGCTAAGACTGATTCCAGTGCGAAGAAGGGACCAGCTCAAACAAGTACTTCTTATGACTTAATGGTTAAAGTAGGTAGCAATAAGAATTATCCTGTTTATAAAAAGATTAGTAATGGTAAACCTAGCGGTAAGATTGCTGATGCTAGCGATTATCAATATGCTCATATTCAATCTGACCAGAGAATTAAGACAAAGGATGCAACTTATTGGCGTATTTATGTAAATGGTCGTAAAGTTGGTTATGTTAACCAAAACTACTTTACAAGAGATGCTATCGCTGTACCAAAGACTATCAGTTTAGTACAAAATAGTCACTACGATTTTGATCCAACTGATGCAGTAAGTTATGTAACCAATTATATGGGTACTGTAATTGATACAGCAGATATTAAGATTTCAGAAGATGCAATCGATTGCTCAACTCCAGGTACCTATAATGTTAAATATAGCTATGGTAAAGCAAAGGCAACTGTTAAGGTAACTGTCAGAAAGAGTACTAAGGAAGGAATTGCTGATGCTGATAGCGTCCAAGCTAAGCCATTTAACGGCGATTTGAAATCCTGGAAGACTTACTACGGAAGTTCTGCTAACTATGTAACTAAGACTGATTTTACTCCTGATAAGAATAAGCATGCTTATGATAGTGAAAGCGGAAAATTAGATTTCACTACTCGCTTCTTCCAACCAGTTTTATTAAGTGTTTACCGTGACATTAAAAATGATGACTATATTAACCGTGTAGGTCATATTCCTGAAGGAATTACCATGTCAAATGGCTGGTTGTATACTAGTTTATTAAGTAGTACCCTGATTAGCAATGGTCATATTGTAGGATATAATCTTAACCATTTAACCAATGCATTTAACGGACAATACTTACTTGATATGAGCCAAAAGAAGTTCAATTCTTACGTTAAGAACATTAAAGTTAGTCCATATATTCCAATTGGTCACGGTCAAGCAATGGGCTCAACTGATAAATACATTTACGTTCTAAATAACAATAATAAGGTTTCATACAAGAGCAATATGTCTGAAGAGTTAATCCAAATTCGGAAGAGCGATATGTGCATTAACAAGATTTGGACTATTAAATGCTGGAACGGTAGTGATTCAGACGGTCGTTACTTCAATAATGGTGTTGTTGTAAATGATCACAAGCTTTACACAACTCTTTATAATAAAGAAAAAGACCAAACTGAATACTGGGAATTCAACCGCAAAGGCGATAACTGGTATCCAACTATGGTAGGTGCAACTAAGGGTGGCATTGTAGCAAACACATACACTCAAGGGTTTACTTATGATGCCAAGAACAATAACTTCTACCTTGCATTCAATGACGTAATTGCTAAGATTGCAACTGATGGTGAAGTTAAGGATACTTACCAATACCACACTGGTCGTGAAATTGAAGGTATCGCAACCTACAACAACAAGTTATACATGAACTTAGCTCAACGTGCTGAATTACTTGAAAGTAAACAAAAGTTGACTAAGTAATCATTATCGATATTAATTTAAATAAAGGAAATTCAATGAAAATATTGGATTTCCTTTATTTTTTTAGTTGTATAATTAGAAAAATGAGTTATTTAGTTAGGCAAAAGAATGAAAATATTAGAATTAAAACATATCCAATATAGTGCAGATAAAAAACAAATATTGCAAGATGTATCATTTAAGGTTAATAAAGGCGATTTTCTAACCTTAATTGGCCCATCAGGTGCAGGAAAAAGTACGATTTTACGATTGATTGCAAATTTAATTAGTGCTAATTCAGGCGATATTCTATATCAAGAAAAAAACATTAGCTCCTTAAATCCAGTTCAATATCGTAGAGAAGTTTCATATTGTTTTCAGCAGCCGTCTTTATTTGGGCAAACAGTAAGAGATAATTTGATTTTCCCGTATGAAATTAGAAAAGTAGATGTAAATGACAAGCAAATAGCTGATTTACTTAATCAAGTTGATCTCTCTGCTGATTTTTTAGATAAAAAGATTACTGCTTTATCAGGTGGTGAAAAGCAAAGAGTTGCGTTAATTCGAAACATAATATTTTTACCAAAGATATTGCTCTTAGATGAAGTAACTACCGGGCTTGATAATCAAAGTAAAGATATTGTACATAATTTGATTAAAGATGTTTCTGAGAAAGGCGTGACAATTATTCAAGTTACACATGATCAAAGTGAAATTGATGAAGCAAGCAATATTTTAAGAGTAAAAAAAGGCGGAATAATCGAATGAAAAATGTTGTAGTTAGCAACTGGTCGTTAGTATTAGCTTTTGCACTGGTGTTAGTTTCCATTGGAATTTCTGCGAAAGAAAAATTAGGACTAACCAAGGATATTTTAATTAGCGTGATTAGGGCGATAATTCAGTTAGTCGTAATCGGCTACGTTTTGAAGTTTATTTTTCATGTTAATGCCTTGTGGCTAACTTTGGTTTCAACTATTGTGATAATTTTTAATGCATCTTGGAATGCTAATCAGCGTGATCCTAACCCGGGGCGGAATATTTGGAATTCGATAATAGCCGAAGCGGTAGGGACTTACGTGACATTAGGAATTCTGATTTTTTCTGGCGTAATTAAACCAGTCCCTATGCAGGTCATTCCCATTACGGGGATGATTGCTGGAAATGAAATGGTGGCAGTTGGCTTATGCTATAAAGCGTTGAATGATAGCTTTAATGATCTGCATCAACAAGTTTTAGAAAAGTTGGCTTTGGGTAGTGATATTAAAACTGCATCGATGCCAATTTTAAGAAGGAGCATTAAGACTGCGATGCAGCCTACGATAGATTCGGCTAAAACTGTAGGATTAGTAAATTTGCCAGGAATGATGTCCGGCTTAATTTTTGCTGGTGTAAATCCCATTTATGCAATTAAGTATCAGATTATGATTACATTTATGTTGCTTTCTGCCACTGGCCTTGGAGCCGTGATTAGTGGCTATTTGGCTTATAAAAATTACTTTAATGATAGGATGCAATTGAAATAGGCAGTATGATAAAAATAATTTTCTACATTTAGATTTAGTTAAATTATATTTCATAAGCGTTTGTAAAGGTGATTTAAGTTAACTTAAATCATATGGTAAAATTTGAGTTAAAATGAATTTAATTTTTCTAGCTATTGTAAATATCAATTTTGTCATGTTTAGATAATTTAGCCATAAATAAAAACCCCGAAATTCATGTCCGAATTTCGGGGTTCATATCATGATCAAAGTTTGAGCTTCATTATTTTATTGGGCTGATTTTTGTTTTAAAAACTGCTGTTTTTTCATCATTTGTTTTTGCAACTGCTTGGCATCGTTAACTGACATTACTTTCCAGTTGGAGGGAATAGAAAAAATATATTCTCTGTGTTTTAACTCCTTGTCATGACCAAAGACGCCAAACATTATTTGATTAAAGGTATTGCTATAGGTGTAGCGAGTAGTCTTAATCGTTACTTTTGGTTGGCTGCTTCGTTTTACTTTTGTCGATACTTTATCTAATTTAATAGATTTTGGCTTCTTTTGAAGCTGACCAGTTTTATAAAGGTAAACTTTTTCAGTTCCATTACCTAAAGGCTGATAAAGCAAAATTGGCAGGCGAGGAGTAGCACTGGAAACTAGAGTGTTAGTGCTTGAGGTTGTTTTAGTTTTCATTCCCCAGTGATTATAATCATGTTCTACAATGCCGACAACACAAAGAATTGTTATGATTAATGATAGCCATGCAATAAAAGTATGCCTTTTTCCAGGGATGATATTAAAGTAAATAAACATAATTGCAGCTACGATTAGAATTAAAAGTATCATTTAACCATCCACCTTTTCTTGATGTTCACGTGCTCGATTGCCCTTCTTTAAGAAGAATGCAAGAACTAATGCGATTAATGAGAAGAGGATACTCATTGCAAATGAAGCATGAAAACCGTCTAAAGTTGCACTGATTGCTCTAGTCTTGTATTCAAGTGGCAGTGCATGAAGTAAACTTTTACCAGGCATATTATTATTGGTAGTTGTAGTTAAAACAGATACCAAAATTGCAGTACCAATTGAACTTAATACCTGTCTGAAAGTGTTGTTAACAGCAGTACCGTGAGAAATCTTGTTTAATGGTAAAGAATTCATACCAGATGTAGTAACATTCATCATTACCAAAGCTACACCGACCATTCTGATTGCATAAAGAATGATAATCATCGTGTACGAACTTTGCTCAGTTAAAAAGACAAATGGAATGGTTCCAATGGTCAACAAAGTCATACCAGTAATTGCCATTTTACGTGCACCATATTTGTCGAATAAACGGCCAGTAATTGGCGACATAATACCAATCATCAATGCACCAGGTAGTAACATTAAACCTGAATGGAAGGCAGAAACGCCACGCAAATTTTGAATATATAATGGTAAAACCATTTCAATGCCGACCATCGCTAAGTTGGTGATACCACTTAAGGCAGCTGCCAGTGAAAATTCAAAGTGTTTAAAAACGGTAATGTCCAAAAATGGGTCATCCATTTTCAATTGGCGGATACCGAATAGGATTACAAATATAATTCCAAATCCAATAAATCCTAAAATCTCGGGATTAGTCCAGCCTTTGTTACCAGCTTCTGAAAAACCATACAACAGACTTCCGAAGCCTAGAGTAGAGGTTGTTACTGACCAAACATCAATTTTTTCTTTCTTAGTTGGTAAAACATCTTTAATTAAAAAGAAAGCTAAGATAATTACTATTCCCGCAATTGGGGCAATGATGCTGAAGAGGTAACGCCAAGAAAGGTTATCAACAATCCAACCAGATAATGTTGGTCCAATTGCCGGTGCTAAGCCAATAACAATCCCAACAGTTCCCATTGCTGCACCACGCTTATTAGCTGGGAAGATAGAAAGCATAATTGTTTGTAAAAGTGGCATAGTAACACCAACGCCTAATCCCTGAATGATTCTCCCAGCAAGCAGGGTGCCAAAGTTGGGTGCAATTGCGGCGATCACTGTTCCAATAAAGAAGATTGACATGGCTGACAAATACATTTTTCTTGAACCGAAGCGATTGATTAGCCATGCAGAAATTGGGATCATAACACCATTAACTAACAGAAAGGCTGTTGAAAGCCATTCAGCAGTTGCGGTGCTGATGTTAAATGAACGCATAATTGAAGGAAGCGCTGTTGAAAGCAGTGTTCCGTTTAATACAGTACAGAAAGAACCTATAATTAAAACTAAAACTAGTAGGTTTCGATTATAAGCTTTTCCATGAATATCCGTTGGTTGCTTGTTCATGTAATATTCCTTTCTCTTATAAAAGTTAACTATAAAAACTATAGGCTTAAAATTTGTCATTGTCAAATAATCTTACAAATAAGTTAGATAAATTAACACAAGTGTTGCAAAAGATAACAACAATATATAAAATATAACTATACTGTAAGGTGGTATCAGGATGAAATCTAAAAAAATTATGCATGACATTTTTCAAAATTTA
>CAKNLX010000007.1 GCA_930989465.1 uncultured Lactobacillus sp.
TCATCGTTCTTTTTTCCTGTCTGAGAATTAGTTTTTTCCCAGACACTTTTATTTTGCAAAAAATAAGGTGGTGGTGAAATGTTTTGGAATACAAATTAACAAATAAACAACAGAAATTTGCAGATGAGTATATTCGAACAGGAAACGCCACTAAATCTGCATTGGAAGCAGGATATTCTCCTAAAACTGCTCAACGTATGGGTAGTGAGAACCTCTCAAAACCTCTTATTAAGTCATATATAAACTCAGTGATGGAAAAGCTTGAATCAGCTAAAATTGCTACCGCTAAGGAGACTTTAGAGTATTTAAGTTCAGTTATGAGGGGTGAACAAACGGAAGATGTAGTGACAAATAAAGGGGTATTTCAAAATATTCCGGTTTCAGCAAAAGACAGAATAACTGCTGCTAAGGAAATATTGAAAAGATACCCATCAGATCCAATATCTAAAGCCCAACTTCGTAAGCTTAATGCTGATGCTGACGTATCAGAAGCTAAGGCAAGACAACTTAAAGAAGGTACAAGCTTGGATGGTGTGACAATTCAGTTTGTAAGATCAGACAGAGAAGAGGAAAAAGACAGTGAAAACGATCAGAGTTGATGTTAATTCACTAATCAGTCCTCATTTTGATAAAGTTCTGTATTCAAATGCATTAAATAAAGTACTTAATGGCGGTCGTGGTTCAACAAAATCGACCGTTATTTCTTTGCAATTAGTTATGGATTTTCTGAGTGATCCTCAAGCTAATGTCTTGGTATTGCGTAAAGTCGCTAAAGATATTGAGTTGTCAGTTTATGAGCAGATTAAATGGGCTATTGATGCACTACATGCTACTGATCTGTTCATTTACAAGAAATCACCTTACAGAATCATCCATAAAGCAACCGGCACAGCTTTTTATTTCAGTGGTGTTGATGATCCTAGCAAGTTAAAAGGCATGATCATTGCTAATGGTTATGTTCGTTGGCTCTGGTTTGAAGAACTTGCCGAATTTAAATCATGGCAAGAGATAGATACAGTTCGGTTATCTTTCACTCGTAAGAAGTTACCACCTGGTAAGCATGTGGTTTGCTATTACAGTTACAACCCACCTAATAACCCATACGATTGGATTAATGAGTGGATTCAAACAGTAGACGGTCAAAAGAACTGGTATGTTGATCATTCCAGTTATAAGGATGTCATGCCAGGAATACTATCTCAGGATTATCTAGATGAAATTGAGGTAGTTAAAAAGAACGATCCTAACTATTATCGTTGGAACTACCTTGGAGAAGTCGTTGGTTTAGGTACTAATGTCTACAACATGGACTTATTCAAGTTGGTTGATAAGGTGCCTGATGATGACTACATAACCAATCTGCTTTTTGGTATGGACGTTGGGTATGAAACTTCAGCAACCACAGTAGTAGCAGCTGGATTATCAATTAAAGGGACCGTGTACGTCTTAGATACCTGGTATTACTCACCTGCTGGAAGAGTCAATAAGATGGCTCCATCACAATTGGACAAAGCTATTTACCCATTTTTGCTGAAAGTAGCAAAGCAATATCAAGTGAGTCCGACCAAATTAACAATGGATTCAGCTGATGGTGCTTTGCATCAACAATTTATTCTTGATTACAACATTAGATGGCACAAAGTTAACAAGAATGAATATAAAAATGTGGGAATGATTGAGTTGGTTCGCTCATTGGCAGCACAAGGAAGAATCCGAGTATTAGATATTGAATCTAATCAAATATTTCTTAAACAGCATCAGATGTATCGCTGGGATGAAAATACGCTTGATAGTGATGATCCTAAGGTTATTAAAAAAGATGACCATACACCTGATGCTTTCAAATATCTTGTAAGTGATAATGCAAGACTACTAAACCTTAAGCATTAGGAGGTGTAAGCCTTGAACATACTGACTAGAATAAAGAATTTCTTCAAGATAGGAGGTGCAAAGTTAGGTTTGACACAACAATTAGAAAAAGTAACGGATGATCCTAGAGTTGCTATTCCATCCAGTGAATATGAACGAATTAGAAAGGCTAAAGCTTATTATGCTAATGATTTAAAACGGGTGACTTTTAGGGACGCTAAAGGCAGAGCTTATAAACGGCAACTCAATTCATTGAATATCACTAAGATGGCATCAAGACGATTAGCCTCGATTATTTTTAATGAAGGCTGTGAAGTATCTGTTGATGATAAAAAAGCTGACAAGGTAGTTCAGCAAGTCTTACAAGCAAGTGATTTTAACGAGAACTATGAAACATTTCTTGAAAAGTGGATTGCTTTAGGCTCTGGCTGTATCCGTCCAACCATTAGCAATGGCAAGATCGTTCTTTCATGGGCTGTAGCGGATCAGGTGTATCCATTGAACGTTAATACAAGTGAAGTCAATGAAATTGCCATAGCATTCAAGTCTCAGCAGGTTGAAAACAGACAAACTGTGTATTATACATTGCTTGAATTCCATCAATGGGATCAAAACACGGGTGATTACACGATTACCAATGAGCTTTATCGTTCAACTCAAAAAGATACCGTTGGTATTCAAGTATCATTAGATACCTTGGACGAGTATGCAAGCTTACAGCCATCAGTTAAGTTTCATAATATTACTAAGCCGTTGTTTGCTTTCTACAAGAATCCAGGTGCCAATAACATCAATTTAGATTCTCCATTAGGTTTAGGAATCGTAGACAATGCCAAGACTACAGTTGATGCTATTAACCGTACTCATGATGAATTTGTTGAAGAAGTAATCAAAGGGCGGAGAAAGATTTTAGCACCTGATTACATGTTTCAAGGTGCATCTGAATCAAATGAGTTAAATCAATTTGCTAACAAGACGCATCCGCCATTGTTACCGGAAGATGAAACAGTATTCCAAATGTACTACGGTAGTAATAGCGATGAGGACAAGATTGTTGATTTAACAGTTCCTATTCGTGTTGATGATTACACCAAGGCAATGAATTTCTGGCTTGATGAATTTGAACGAGAAACAGGTTTGTCACAAGGTACATTTACTTCAACGCCTCAAGGAATTCAGACGGCTACAGAAGTAGTATCAAACAATTCTACAACTTACCAAACTAGATCGTCTTATTTAACGATGGTTAGAAAGAATATCTATTCTTTGATTTATGCCATTTTAGAGTTAGCTCAGTATACTGACTTGCTTGATCCTGATTATCAATGGACAGGGGATATTGATGCGGTTCAGCCAAACTTCAAGCCTAATGATGGTGTGTTTATCGATCAAGACAAGCAAAAGCAAGAAGATCTTCAAGCAGTTGCTGGAAATGCACTTCCAAAGAGAATCATGTGGATTCGTGATTATGGTATTGATGATGCTACTGCAGATGAATGGTGGAAGATGCTGCAGGAAGAAAGTGGCCAGCCTGATCCAGATGGTGAAATAGGTTTGTATGCATCTGGTGGTGATGATAACGATGACGAAGAAAACGACACTGAATCAGATGCTGAAGGAAGCTGATTCAATAGGTGATTACTATGCCTATTTGCAACAGCAAACCTTTTATTTATTAATCGATGCATTTAAAAGCACTCGTCCTCATCTGGTAAAGCAAAATGACACCAAATCTTTATTGGAATGGCGTTTGAGAGCCTTATCAAAGATGGGTGCCTTAACTAAACAAGTTGTAGCTCTTATTTCTAAGTCAACAGGCAGAAGTAAGAGCTATATTTATGCCTTGATTCATGATAATGGCTTAAAAGTAGCAAGAGAAATGAATCAGGAGCTATCTAAGGCACTTCACAAGCCATTAAAGAATGTTAGTCAAGATACAATGTTGGTAATTAATAGTTATGCAAGCCAAACATTTAGAGACGTTAACAATTATGTTAATCAAACATTGCTTGATACGAACTATCATCGTAATCCAGCATTAAAGGCATATCAGAAGATTATTGATAATACTGTGTTGCAAGTCACAACTGGCTTAAAAACTACACAGCAGGCAATTCAAGACGGCATTTATAAGATGTACGATGAAGGTCTTAAAAGTTCCTTTGTTGATAAAGGTGGTCATACCTGGTCAGTGGAAGGTTACACTCGGATGGTTACTCAATCAACTACAACACGAACGTTTAATGACGTGCGTATGCAGTCGATGAAAGAGTTTGATTCTGTCTTAGCTACAATGACTAGTCATGCTTGTGCACGTCCAGCATGTGCTCCAATTCAAGGCAAGGTAGTTAACATAGTTCCAAAGTCAGATCCTAGATTCAATAAAAAGTATCCTACGATTTATGATCATGGTTATGGTGAAAAGTCAGGTACATTTGGTATTAACTGTCGTCATATGTTGTATCCATACATCGAAGGTGTTAGTCACAATTTTCAAAAGCAGGTAGATCCTGAACAAGCCATTAAGAATGGAAAAATTGAAGCTAAGCAACGTGCATATGAACGTAAGATTCGTGCTTTGAAGTATAAAAAATTATCAGCTGAAAGAGTTGGTGATCCTTCTGGTGCATCTAAGTTTCAGCATCAAATATCTGGTTATCAGGCTAAGTTACGTACTCTTGTTAAGCAGCATAAATTCTTGGCAAGACAATATGGACGTGAAAAGATTTATCCAAACATGGAGGAAATCGACAGAAAAGCAGCAAACATTAGATTGGCTGTCAATCCTGATAAGCAAGCACGTCATATCTTTGGTACTCCAGAATATAAGGCTGCACTCGAAAATAGAAAGACAGAGCCAAGTTACTTCACTATTTCTCCTAAAGAATTGAATGATATAATTCAAAAGGGAGCCGATAGAAAACAAGCTTTTCAAAGTTATCAATATATAGATGCTAAAAAGATAGTTGGCGTTTATAAAGATAAGGATGGCAATGCAGTCAAGACTGGTCGACTTAAGTTAATGCAGTCTAAGAACGGTAGTCATGCCGTACCTGCACCGCCTGAATCTAAGGAGAAAAAGAAATGAAAGTAACTAAGGATACTTCATTGTGGGATATTCATGATTATACGTACATGAAAAACGTAATTATTACGTTTAAAGATGGTCATAAGAAGAAATACTTTATTTTAGATACCACTCCAGCAGAAGACGAGCCTGAAAGCGGTAAAGATGAGATTGTTTACATGACTGATCATGATAAAAGTCCTAACGGTGCTGATCGTTATGCTGGTAACGGTATTCCAATCGAAAAAATTTCAGAGATTCAAGTTTTAGATAATTAAATATTTCGACCTTAGCATGTCGTTAAAAGGCTTTTTTGTTTTGCTCTTATAAATCTAACGTTAGGAGAAGAAAAATGGACAAAGATTTTTTGAAGAAACTCGGTTTGACCGATGAAATCGCTGATAAGGTTATGGATCAGCATGATAAGGATGTTCAGCAACTCAAAGATAATAATGCTGAACTCCAATCAACCAATGATAGCTTAAATGAGCAAATTACTTCGAATGCTAAGCAATTGAAAGATTTGAAGAAGGTTGCTGGTGACAATGAAGAATTGCAAGCCAAACTTGATAAAGCCATGAGTGATAGTCAAGAACGAGAAAAGAAATTAAAGGATCAAATTGCTACTCAAAGAAAGAACTTTGCAGTAAGCAATGCTTTGAGGGATGCAGGAGCTAAGAATTCTAAGGCCGTTGAAGCATTACTCGATTTAGATAAGGTCTCACTTGATGATAATGGTCAACTCATTGGTATCAGCGATCAAATCGACAGTATCAAGAAATCAGACAGCTATTTATTCAATTCCGAATCTAAACCCAATGTTGAGTTTGGTGCTAAAGGAAATCCTAGCAACACTGATAACAAGGGTGAAAAATCGATTGTTGATATTATTCAAGCGAATATGGAAAAAGGAAAGTAGGTAATCAGATAGATGATTGTTTTAGATAGCAAAGATCTAACCAGAATCGATAAAGAATATGCTGCAGATTCACAAATTTGGCAACCATTAACTGCTGGTGCAAAGGGTGTAACTGCTGCCGACTTTGTTGGTGCAAAAGAAGTAAGAATTAATAAGCTTTCGGGCTTTATGCAACCAACTCAATACAAGAGAAACCAAGATAACACACGTCAAACTATCAATATTGATAAGGAAACTGTTAGGTTAACCCATGAAGATTGGTTTGCTTACGATCTTGACTCATTTGATATGAGTGAAAATGGTGCCTTACAAGTAGCAAATGTTACTGAAGAACATCACAGATTAGTTACCGTCCCTCATCGTGATAAGGTAGCAGCACAAGCTTTATATGATGCAGTTAAGGATAATCCTAATAGCAACTTTGTTACTGACACTGTTGATGCTACTAATGCATTGGAAGCATATGACACTGCAGATGCATATATGACTGACAATGAAATTCCTGGTGGCTATGTAATGTTTGTTTCAAGCAAGTTCTACAACAACTTGAAGAATGCCAAGGGATTAACTCGTACATTTTCAACCAATCAATTGCAAATTCAAGGCATTAACCGTAGTGTTGGTCAATTAGATGGTGGTGTACCAATCCTTAAGGTGGCAAAAGACCGTTTAGCTGGTACTGATGATGCTAATAAGCAAATTAACTTCATCTTGACCCCATTAACTGTAATTGCTCCAGTTGTTAAATACGACAGTGTATCAGTTATTGATCCCTCAACTGACCGTAATGGTAACAGATACACTATTAAGGGCTTGTCTTACTATGATGCTATTATTTTGGACAACGCCAAGAAGGGTATCTACATGTCAGTAAGTGATGGTAGTTCAACTACTTCTTCAGTATCAGACAAGAAGTAGAAAGGATGATCTGAAATGATGCTGCTTAATTTTGAGGATTACAAGGATTTAGGTGGCATTCAGGTCACCGATGAAGATGAGTTTGACAATCTTGAAAAGGCTACTGAGACTTTATTCAATGCATTAACTAGAATGTTCTATATTACGCATGATATTGATTCTGATCCGAATGAGTATCGTGTGAAGATGTTCCGAATGGCCATGGTCGTTCAAATCGATTTTGCTAAAAGCACAGGTGTTATTACTGCTTACGATATTGCCCAACAAAGTATTAAGTCTGTCTCAATTGATGGCACTACCGTAACAACTGACAAGACCTTGAGCGATTTAACAAATAATGGTTTATACGACTTGGCCAGACAATATCTTTTTGAAACAGGTTTGCTATATAGAGGTACATGGAGATGTTAAAACCACCACTTTTTAGATGTAATCAGACGGTTACTGTATATCGAAAAAAGAAAGGCTCTAACAGTCATTATCATTCAGTAAGCTATGAGGATACTGGAACAGTTGTAAATCATGCTGTGGTAACTTTGAGGAGCCAACTTCAAGCAACTGAAGGTGGAAACAAGGTCGTAGCAAGTGGAATCGTGAAATTTATTCAGGATCGAGCTACTCCGTTTCTGACTTTCAGCAAGGAAGACATTGGAGCAAAGATTGAATACAACGGTATTTTTTATACGATTCAAACGATCAATGAAGATCGAGATCCGCATAGCAATGAGCTGTATCAATATAAATTGCTGATTTTGTGAGGTGAGAAGATGCCTATTAAAGTTAGTATCAATTTGAACAACTTAAACAAGAAATTTAGCAAACAAAACCTTGAACATGCTAGAAAACTTGCATTGAACGATGCTCAACAGGCAATGGAGAAGTATGTTCCCAAATTAAGTGGGGATTTGCGTAAAGATTCTGCAATGAGTATTGATGGTACAAAGATAATGTATATGATGCCTTATGCCAAAGCTCAATTTTATGGCTTTATTACCAATAAGTATGGTGGTCCATTTAGAATTCACCACTATACAACAACTGCCGAAACTCCACCTAACTATGTAAATACCAGCAGACGTTGGGATTTACGGTTAAAGGGTAACAAGCAAGATATGAAGAAAGTCAAGGAGGCATTCATCAATGGTGCAAACTGGCACAAGTGACTTACAAGACCGTTTGATGGACTACATCCAAGATCAAACCGGCTTGCCTATTTATGCTGATCAATTGAATGAGGACAATGTTTTGAATTTTACCGTTGATCCACCAAGTTTAGATTGGGAGGAAATGGATAGAACTCAGCATTTGATCTATAATTACTCAATTCAAGCTAGATCAGTGCAAGAACAACCCAATATGCTTAATGCTGATGCACCTACGGCAGAACAATTATTTAAGAACATGTTCCGAATCCGTGATGCATTGCTTCAATTAAGCTTCACAAGAGCTTTGTTTAGTCAAAATGGTAGCTTTCAGTTTGAAACTATTGAAGTGCAAGCTCCACATGATGCAGGTCAAGACTTTACAGGTGCAAGAAATCTAACATTAAGTTTTGCAGTGCATGTTACAGAACGACATTAACCAGTACTTAAGATTCAACAAGTACTGGTATTTTTATACCCAAAATTAGAAAGGATTAACTAAATGACAGTAAACACTAAAGAAATTAAGGGTACTGGCCCATCAACTACTGGCTACCCTGAACAATATCAAGATTATCTTTTTATTGATATCAAGCCTTTGATTGGCAAGAATGGTCAAGCTGATATCAAGGATGCTGCAGGTTCAACATGGGCATGGGTATCAGGTGGTATTTCTAACATCGATGAAGCTCGTAATGATACTACTGATTCCACTGCTTACATGGATGGCCATGGCTTTACTGACCACAACGTTACTGGTTCAGATGTTTCTTACTCAGTAACTGGTAACCGTAAGATGGGTGATGCATTCCAAGAATACTTGCGTAGTATTGCTGACTCACACGGTACCTATCGTAATACCCGTATGATCTATGTCGATGCTGACAGAACTCATACAATCATTGCTCAATGCACTATTTCTAATCCTAAGTTGAATGGTGCCGCTGCTAATGCCAAGAAGGGTATTTCATTTACTATTCAACGTAATAATGCTCCTCGTGAAATTGATGGTGTATTAACTATGAACGCAACTGCAGATGATCCATATATCTTTAATGCTACAGTTACTGCAGCAACTGGTTCAGATGAGCCAAAGGCTGTTGTTAACGAAGATGCAGCAACTAACCCAGCCGGTACTGAAGGCAATAAATAATTTAATGTCACAGAGACGAGTGATATGAGACGTGAGAGAGGATATTTTAAATGGCTGTAATTAATTTAGGTTCAAGAATCAATATTGATAACAAGAAGACAATCATGTTACCAGGAATCAAGGATAAGAAGTTCACGATTGTTTTTAATGACCCATACGCAAAGAAGGTTAACCGTGCAATGCTAGAACTTCGTAAGATCGGTCTTAAGTATGATGACAAGACCAGTGATGACGCTTTAGCTGCTATGACTCCTGAAGAAGCTACTAAGGTTGTTAATCAAGCCTTTGATGATGCTAGAGATGCTACTGAAAAGCTTGCAGATGATGTGCTTGGTGAAAAAGGTATTGGTAAGTTGATGTACAAGGTATATAACCACGACACTACAGCAATTGCAGCAGTTATCGGTACATTGAACGATATGGCACAAGAAGCCATTAAGGATACCAATAACGAGAAGACAAAGCGTAAGATGCAAAATCAATTGAAGAAAGCAGCTAAGCACTTTACACAACCTGCTAGTCAAGATATGACTAATTTTTAATCTAGGTGAGTAAAAATGCTAAGTCTAACAGATAATGGTCGCACTACCGTGGTGTGGGGCGATTTCAAATGTACTCTAGATTTAGCCTTTGATCGTGTGCTGTCGTTTCTTCAAGTGATTGAGGATGATTCCCTTAGTTCAAATGAAAAAACGCTCAAAGCCGTTCAGTTATTCTTAGGTGAGAGAAATGAAACCATAGATCATCTTTTAGGAAGATTACCTAAAGATGATTCTTTTTTTACGAAAGTTTTCGAAATAATCACAGCTGAGATTAAGGATGAGCCATATGGCAAGTATGAAGACAGTGATGATGAAGCTGTCGATAAGGAGCGTATTTTCGATTGGAAGAGGGATGCAGGTGCCATTTATGCCTCATTTTGGCAGGATTATGGAATTGATCTGCACAAAGAAGTTGGAAAAATGCAGTGGTGCGAGTTTAAGGCACTATTCAATGGATTAACTTCTAAGACCTACTTCAAGAAGATTGTTGAGATCAGACAAAAAGAGATCAAGTCTGATATGTCAGCAGAAGAAAAGACTGACATTCTTGATGCTCAAAGATACTTTGCACTTAAAGATCCACGACTCGATCAGATGAAGAACAATGCTTCAAGTTTAGCTTCCATGTTTGGATTGAAAGGAGGTAGCTGATGGCCGATGACGGTACAATAACGATCGGCTTTGATGTTCCGATTGAAGACCTGGTGTCCGATGTCAAACAGATGAATAAGATTCTGAGTGGCGTTGGCAAGGATACCGGTAAACAAATGGAATCCTCCTTTAAAGAAAGCAGTGAGAAGGTTAAACAAACAGCCGATAATACTGATCAACATATTAAGAATAAGCTTGGTAAAACCACCAAAGTTAAAGTTGGTGCGGATACTAATGAAGCTGATGCCAAGATTAAAGACCTTGACGAGAAAAAGAAGAGACTCAGCGGTGAAACTAAGGTAAAGGTTAATGCTGACACCAATGAAGCCAATCGAAAGATCAGGGACTTTAACACCAGAACTGCTCATATTCCTAAAGAACACAATACTAAACTCACTGTTACTGATCACATTAGTAACATCTTAGGTACTATCAGAGGCAAATCTAAAGAAACTGAAAGCAGTGTTGGTCACTTAGGTAGCATTATTAAGGGCACATTCATTGGTAGCTTGGCTTCTAATGCCGTTACTTCGGTATGGTCTCACTTAACTGGCTGGATTGGTAGAGCAATTAGTGCTGGTAAAGATTATGCGTTAGAACAGCAAACCATGCTTGCATCGTGGACTACATTGACTGGTAGTGCACGTAAAGGACAGGCTATGGTCGATATGACCAATAAGATGGCCCTTGCTGCTAATAACTCAACCAAGATGGTTGATCAACTTAACCAAAAACTTTATGCGGTTACCAACTCAGCAGGTGAAACCGGTAAGTTAACTAAGTCAATCCTTACTTTGCAGGATGCCTTTGGTGTAGATGATGCTGCTATTGCTAACTTCTCCGTTCAATATTCTCAAATGATTGGTAACGGAAAAGCTCAAGCCATGGACTTAATGAGTATTCAAAACGTATTTCCAAAGTTCAAGCAAGAATTATTGGAATATATGCAGTTGCAAACTCATAACCATAAGTTATCCATGGAGCAGTTGAACGACATGATATCTCACGGAAAGATTACCTCCGATATCATGAACAACGTTTTGATCAAGATGGGTAAGAAATATGCTGGTGCTACCGAAAACTTCTCTAAAACCATTCCTGGTATGATCAGAACGATCAAATCAACTGTGCCTGTATTATTAGGTCAGCTTACTCAGCCATTTGCTAAAGCAGCAAATCCTATAATTGGTACCATCTCTGATTGGATTACTTCTAAGAAAACCAAGGGAGAATTCGAAAAGCTTGGTACTACATCTGCAGAAGGAATGAACAAAGTAGTCAGTGCCTTTGCAGGTGAAGGAAGCGACAGCAAGAAGTTAGTAAATAATCTTAATAATGGGCTTGAGTCACTTAACAAGTGGTTAGAGCGTGTATTTGATTACATTGCCAAACATGCTAAAGACATTAAGCAAGTAAGCTCAGATCTTTGGACCGTTGCTACAACGCTAGGTAAAGATGTTTGGAATGATTTTGCTACAATCATTGCTGATATTGCGGAAGCTATCGGATTAACTGGTGATAATTCTGATAAAGCCAAAACTCCTTTAAAGCGCTTGGAAGGTGTGCTCCATGCATTAGCCACACACAAGGGAGCTATTCAAGCAATTGCTAATGCTATAGTTGCTATTGCAGCAATTAGGACCATGAATAAAGTTCTTAGCCCTTTATTTGCATTAGCCAATTTAAAAGTAGGCAAAGGGACGGTTTTAGACTATTTAAAAAGCACAATAAAAAATGGTTCTATTGATAAGTTTAAAAATATGTCATTGCCACAAAAAGTGGCAGGAATCGCTGCTGGTGGTTATGCTGCATACGATGTAGTTAATAATGGCTATAAAGGTGTTACACAAAATAATAAAACCAAATTAGCTGGTGCTATTGGTGGAGGTGTAGCAGGTGTAACTGCCTTTGCATTAACTGGCAATCCTTATATTGCTTTGGCTTCTGAGCAAGGTGGTAAAAAGCTCACTGAATGGGGTGCTGATGCAGCTCAAAAATGGGTTAAAGGCTGGAATGATTACAATTCCAAACACAAACCCAATCCTATAAAACAACCAATTCAATATCACGCTTATAGTGCACATAAGGTTCTTAATCAGATACTTAATCCTAAAAATAATGAGGGGAAAGGATGGATCCCTCAGACTCCAAATAGATATTATGATTTTGATTCTAAAAAAGGCCTTTTAGGTAATTTGTTTGTTTTTGGAGCAAATCAAGCTGCTTCATTAGGCCACTTAGCTGATCCGTCTTTTTATAAAACTCATAATCCTCGTGGCTCTTTATGGGGGAATTTTATGCATTGGGCAACTAACGCTGATATGTCTGGTGTATCTAATTTCTTTAAAGGAATTCATAATTGGCAAATGTCAAATCAAAAATTTGAAAATAATGGATTTGAAATACCAAAAGGACCTCAAAATGGACTGCAAAAATGGTGGAATGGACAAACAAGTTCACTTAAAAAGCAATTTAAACCACTTACTAGTGCAAAAATTGACTGGGGCTGGCTTGATCCGCAAAAGAATGGTCTTAATAAATGGTTAGCAGGATTCACGCCACAAGTTCATGGCAAGGCACCATCATTAAAGAATCTCCAAATTAAAAGAAGTTCAATACTTCCAGACCTACACCCTATCAAATGGATTGAAGATCAGTTTAAAGGATTTCATTGGCCAAAACTTCCAAAGTTCAATTTTCATTTACCTAAGATCGATATAGGTAGTTGGTTTAAAGACATCCAAAAGAAAATAGGTGGATTCAAATTCCATTGGCCTAAAATTCATTTACCGAAGTTTAGATGGCCAAAGATTCGCTTGCCTAAATTGGATGTTAAAGGCTGGCTAGCCAAGATGGGTGCCCACATCCATAAATTCAAGTTTCCGAAGTTAAGAGTACCTAAATGGCCTGGCTGGAATAAACTCAAGCGTAATGTAAGCAACACTTGGAATGATATGGTCAGAACTACCAAGAAAAAAGCTGGTAGTCTATGGAGTAATGCCAAGGGTGGCATGGAATCTCTGAGAAAAGGGACAGATAGTTTCCTCAAATCCATCAAGAATGGCTGGCATTCTATGTGGAATGGTCTGGCTAAATGGTTCGGTGGTGTCTGGGATTCCATTAAGAAGAAGGCATCCGGTGGTATTAACGGAGTCGTTGATATTATCAATGGCGGTATCGGTGGAATCAATGGATTAATTCATGATTTCGGTGGTAAATCTAATACCATTGGTAAGATTAGCCACGTTAAGTTAGCAACTGGTACTGGTGCATTTTCTGGTCCTAGAAGACCGATCACACAAAGAACTCTTGCATTATTGAATGATGGTGTTGACTCACCTGAGACCAATAACCAAGAAATGATCTGGGACAGGCGCTCTGGATCACTTAGCTTAGTTCCAGGTGTTAATACCTTACGATGGCTCGAACCTGGACAAGAAGTATTTTCAGCAAAAGAAACTGCAGCTTTGTTAGGAGCTACTCATTTTGCTAAAGGTACTGGTGTAGGTGGCTTTCTTTCAGGTATTGGCAATTGGGCTAAAGGTGTTTGGAATGGAGCTGTCAATGCTGGTAAAGGCTTGATCAGATGGTTCAAAGAAGCAATGAACATTGTTTCTCATCCAAGCCAGGCATTAGATGCCATTTTCAAGTTCAAAGACTCAGGATTTAAAGGCTTATTCACTGAGTTAGCACCTGGAATGTTCAAGACAGCCAAGAAGGGTGCTTTATCATGGTGGAATCAACTATGGTCTATGGTTCGTGGCAAGTTAAACGATGGCGGTGCTACTGCTAACAGTAAGCTTGTATCAGAAATGATGAAGCTTGGTGAAGGCAAGCCTTATGTTTGGGGTGCTACTGGTCCAAGCGCATATGACTGTTCCGGTTTGGTAATGGCAGCTGCTAGAAAATTAGGCGTAAGTCTTCCTCACTATTCTGGTTCACAATATGCTGCAACTGTTCCAGTTAGTCATCCTCAACCTGGGGACCTGGTTTTCTTTGGTAAAGGCGGTAGTGCCCATGTTGGTGGATATATGGGCAAGGATACATATTATTCTGCTCAAAGTCCTAGTGCTGGTATCGGAGTTGGCAAAATCTCTGCAGTCCATGAAGGACCTGTAAGTTATCGCAGAATTAAGGGCTTATCTCAAGGGTCATCAAGTAAAGTATCAGCTAAAGGTGTAAGCAACAAGAGAATCTATCAACAAGTTGGTGGTGGCTTCTGGAAATTTATCGGTAAATTGGCTGATCTGTTTGGTGACCACATGTCTAATCCGGCTGGTGACGGAGTTGAAAGATGGCGACCAGCTGTAAAGCGTGCTCTTGCCATGTTGCATTTATCTAGTTCATTGGTAAATCGTGTGCTGAAACAAATGCAAACCGAATCTAATGGTAATCCACATGCAATGGGTGGTACAGATGGCTTAAATGATGGTCATGCTGAAGGTTTAATGCAGGTTAAGCCAGGTACGTTTGCTGCTTATAAATTGCGTGGCCATAACAATATCTGGAATGGCTTTGACAACTTACTGGCAGGTCTTAATTATGCTAAGCATAAATATGGCTCTAGCTTGTATTACTTAGGTCAAGGTCATGGTTACAGAAATGGTGGCAAGGTTTACACGCCTCAAATTGCCGCAATTGCAGAGGATGGCGCAGAGTATGTAATTAATCCTAATAAGCCTAGTTTTGAACGGTTAATGAAAGATGCTATTCATGAAAGAGCACAAAAAGATCCAGCTGGCATGGCTGCCAAACTGGATCATATCCTTAATTTTGATAATTTGAAGTATAGTTCTGCTAATGGTTACAGATACTATTCTGCTAGCTCTAATGGTCAACAGGCAGATGGTGGTACACACATTGCTCAAAATGTCACTGATGGAAGCAATCAGGTCAAAGGCAATGTAAATATGATTATTAAATTGGATAGCGATGTGATTACACGAAAGGTTTATCCAAAATCTAAGCTTATGCAAGCTAAAGAAATTGATATTGCTCAGATGGGAGGTGCTATTCCAGTTGTCTAGTGTTATTGTTCAGCATAAAAACGGTAAAATCTTTGATTTAGACGCATTAGGTTATCATGTAAAAACTTTTGCTCCTTGGGGTAGTGATTGGACTCAAAGCACAACCTCAATTAACAAGTATTTATTATTAGATACTTCAAGAAAAGTTCAGGCCAAAACGACAACGCTGGAGTTAAATACAATGGCTAGTGATGTCACTGGACTTCAATTAAAGTTTCTAGATTTGACCAAAGTATTTAATGGCGAATATGATTTCTGGGTTTATTTTGCAGATATTCCATATATTAGATGGGAAGCAACAGTGAATGGTGCTCCCACTTTTAATTTAATTGGAAATTCTGGTTTTGGCTCGGCTTCTATACCGCTGTATTTTCCAAAAGGATTTGCAGAAACTACTCACTCAACAGGAGAGTTACCGACTAATGTGCCAGCTAATCAATATCCGCTAGGATTATTTGGTCTAGGTACACATTTTCCTAATGATGGAGAAAATCCAAGTTATGCCAGTTTTAATCCAAGTAATATGCGAATTTTTAATCCTGGAAGTATTGCTCTTAGAGCTAAAGGGTTACATGGAACGATAATTGCAGAAAATGGTTCTGGTTTTTCAATTACCAACAATACAAATAAAACTTCTTTTAATTACAAAAAGGGTTTTGGAACGTTAAAACTTGATGGCTACATTTGTACAGTTGATGGTAATTTTGATTTTATCAATACAGATCATGGGCATATTGATATTGAGCGTGGTTGGAATGATTTCAGCATTAGTGGAGCGTCAAAAGTGATTTTTGACCTCCATTTTTATTACTAGGAGGTTTTTAGATTGATTTATATAAAAACTCCTAAAGGTGTTGAAGCTCCAATTGTGACACAAGACGTAACCGTGAATGAAACGTTAGGCAGTTTATCAACGATCAACATTAGTTTTTATGCGGCTACTAATGCTCACAAGGACCGATTACATCAAGTTACTAATGAATTTGTTAATAATCATATTGCTCAGTCATTAATCATGCCGTTTGCTGAAATCGTCTGTGAAGGACAACGCTATTACTTACAAGATCCCAAAGTTGATGATTCAACCAATCCTCCAGCTATTACCTTGACTGGTATTCAGATTGCTAAGCAGCTTCACTGGAAGTACATCGGTAAGTTGCTTCATGGAAAGGTTAAGCATTACACGAAGACAGAAATTATAAAAACTCGTGTAACGGAGAAAACACCTTATAAGACTAAGTCAGGTAAAACCAAGTTAAAAGACAAGTCGCATATCGAGACAAGTAAAAAACAAGTTCCTGCAACTAAAGTCGAAGATAAGATTGAGTTGCATAATTGTCTTACTTTTATATCTAAGGATACTAAGATTAAATTTAAATGCGATGATGATAAATTGTTGCAAAGCACCTATTCTTATCCAGATGGTTTTGGAAAGGGTTATGCCGATGATTTGCTGAAAAAATTGGCAAATGATTTTGGCTTTGAGTACAAGTGGGACAACTTAAACTGCATAATTGCTAAAAAACTTGGTCAAAAGGATTCATTCTATTTTGTTGATCAAGTCAATTGTCAAAAAATTGACATGGAACAAAATTATAGCAATATCACAACACGTGTGACTGTATACTCTAATCCAGACAAAACTAGAAAAGCTTCGGTTCATAAGTCTAAGAATGAAACTAAGGATTTTAAATCAAAGTCGCATAAGGTTAAAAGACCAAAGTATAAAAAGGAGCGTAAAACTCGAACTAGTCGTTCAAAGTACAAACATACTTATGAAAAGAAAGTTATCAGTAAAACTATCGATGGGAAAAAGGTAAGTACTACTAAAAAGAGCAGCAAGGTAACTCATGGTATTCAATACAAGCATCACTTTACTTATACGTCACCTTTAGTTGAAAAAGAAGGATATCCAATAATTGATGTTAAAACGGTGTATTACAAGGCTAATTTCACAATGGCTGAATTAAAGAAGAAGGCAAAAAGCTTAGTGCATGATACACCGCTGGTTTCTTATACGGTAACAGGTACTAATTTTCAAGCTTTCTCGAAAATTCATGGAAAAATTGCGATTGGAAATCAAGGCTTTTTAAAACAATTAAATGGGGACAAAACGCAAAAAGCTCGCATTACTGCTATTGAAAGTCATCCAGAAAATAATGCAACTGCTGACAAAATTACTTTTGGTAACTTCAGGACAGATCCGATTTCTTATCAAGTAAGACAACAAAAAGAATGGCAGGAATTGCGTGATGCTTATACAGACTTAAACAATGATGTTTATGATTTGTCTATTAATAGTGATGATTTCCTTGATTTGGTTAACGATAATGATTCAATGCGCAACCACATCGGTAACTGGCATGTTTTGAACTTAAACAGAATTGAAAAGAACAAGAAGAAAAATAAGAAGCAAGATGAGCGTATTAGTTCACTAGAAAGTAGATTAGCTGCGTTTGAAGCAAGTTTAGCTTCAAGTGGTAAGAAATGAAGGTGATTAAATGGCAGTTTTTGAACTTGAAGGCAACGCGTCACAAGATGCAAACTATCGTGAACATCTTAATGCCAATTGGCTAAATGGTAATAATGCTTTTGACAACATTTATCAACAGATTTCCAATTGGCAAAATTTAATTTCAAGATTAAGCAGTAGAGTTACCACGCTTGAAAGTGAAAATGATAAACGAATTCAAGAAAACATCAATTTACGAAATGAGCTAACTCAATATGAAATAAAGACAGACCAGCGACTTCAAAGACTAGAAGCCGCTATTTTTAATGCTGAATACATCAATGATACTAAGTCTGATGTTGAGGCTAAACCATCAATCACACATGAAATCAATGATACTCATGTTGTTAATGATGATAACGGAATAATTATTCAAGACGAGCATCAAACTTTACCAAATGATGTTAATTAGAAAGGAATTGTAAATGGATAACATTCAAGTAACTCATAACAATGATAATCATCATTTCAGAATTGCTATGGATATTGCGAAAGAAGGCTCTAGCCTTTGGGATTTAACGCCTTATGTTAAGGGGCGCGTAGGTGATAATCGTTTTGGCTTACAAGTAACATGGACTTATCAAGGGCAATTAATGAATATTGAAGGTATGAAGCCTTATATTGAAGGTAATGTTGGTCAATATTCTGTTGATGATAAGAATAATTTGCAACTTGACCCTAATTCTGGTGTTGTTCGTTATGTTGGTGATCCTGCAGATTGTCAAGCAGGCGGTCAAGTAACATACTACTTCCCTGAGCAAATGTTTCCTAAAGAAGGTATTTTCAAAGGATACATTGGTTTACTTGATGATCGTGATGATTCAAAGAATCCTCATATTTCAGGTGTAACAGTATGGTTCAAAGTCTTGCCTGGTATTGCTGAAATGGGTCATGCTTGTGATTACTATATCAGTGATCTTGAAAAAGCAGAAGAAATTTTTAAGGCGAAACTTAGACAACATGAAGCTGATTTTCAAAATGAAACTAACAAGGTTATTTCTGATGCAAGAAATAGTTATACTACTGAGGTAGCTAACGCACATGATGCTTTATTAGCGTTAGTTTCTCAAATTCAAGCCAATAGAGATGAACAAGCCAATTTAAGTCAACACTTAGCAGGAACTGAACAACAAATTGAAACTCATGATGTTGTAACCAGACCAGAATTTCTAGACTTAGGCAATCGCTTAAATCAACAAGTTGCTAATTTGCGTCAAAACAAAACTTTGTACTTTCAAGATTTAGCAGAATTGCAGACTCAATATCCTAATGGAACTGACAATTTATGTGTTACATTAGATGATAAACACTTACATGTATACGATTACGCTAATAGCGTTTGGACTGATGCTGGTGCAACTGATGTTGTGACTGCAGACCCTGCAACCAAAGACGCTATCTATACTGATTCAGCAAATTTGGCACCTGATCCTGACTTTAAAATCATGGATGGCGAATGGCTCTTTGCCAGTGACTTAGGCACGCCAAATTGGGCTTTTGAATCTAAAACGATAGATAACTCCAAAGTCATTCAAATGCACGGCTACTATAATCAAGCAACTGAAAATAACTGGAATAATACATGGTGCGTATCTCGTATTATTAATATTGCTGGTCAAAAAATAATTAGCTTAGCTTGGGATATTAACGCAAAATCAGCAGGTCAGCCTGCTGATGCACATACGGAATTGCAACTGACTTTTCTAGATAAAAATCAAAATCAAATTGGTAAATTGGTTAATAATGTTCCTGAAAGTCAAGATGATAAGCTTCATTTATTCAAATGGGAAAAGTTAGTGCCGCCAGTAAATGCAACATTTGCAACATTTGCTGTTGTAATTCATGGTGCAGGATCAGTAAGATTTGCTCGTCCGAGATTTAATTTCAGTAAAACAGTTCTGCCATTCAATATTAAGGAACAAGCAAATCATGTTCAACTGATTAATACGCATACTAGTACTAGCAACTTAGTTCCAAATGCAAATTTAACCAATTTGGATTTGTGGACAGTAGGTGCTGATGCTGGAAAGACTGATTTTAAACTTCAAGATAAGAAGCTTAACACATCTAATGTCATTAGATTAACGGGTCATACTCCGTCAGGCGATGCTGACTATGGCAATCAATGGCTCACCAGTTCTGAATTTAAAGTTGGTGGCTTTAAAAATATCAGTTGCAGTTGGATGATTGATAGTCATTTAGCTGATATAGCAACTGGAAATTTTGCACTAGGCTTTAATTTCTTTGATCAAGACGATAATCCACTTGCCAACGGCCCAAGATACAACATTCCACAAAACACTAATGGCTTCAATTTATTTACTTTTGAAAATGTTCAAGTTCCAGATAATGCCGTTTCAGCTTCAATCTATGTGCTAATTCACGGCGCTGGTTATATTGACGTTGCTTATCCGCAAGCTAATCAAGGCGAGAGGGCACTGCCACACTCTGTTAAAATATTTTCTGATAACCATACTGGCGATAACTTGGTACCTAATGCAGCTTTAACTGACTTAAAAGACTGGCATTATGGAAATGATATTCAGAATGTCAAAATCAATCTGCTTGAGCAAACTTTTAATAATAGCCATATTGCAAGGCTATATGGTCACAAAAAAGATGAATCTAATTCTAAGGATTTTGGCAATGCCTGGTTTACTTCTGCCAACGTCAATGTGCAAAAATATCTAAAAATGAAATCAGAATGGCTTCTGGATATCCACCTAGACGACCAAAATACTGCAGGCGTAAGTATTGCACAACAATTTTTTGATGCCAACAATAAAATTATTAAAACCGCTATAATATCGTCTCTGGACAATACAGAGACTTTCACATTGTTTAAACAAATCTGTGACGTGCCCACAAATGCTGTATATATGACCATTTATGTACTAATTAACGGTGCTGGATATGTTGACATTACCGAGCCTAGATTAAGTGGCATTGGTCGTGAGAATTTTATCTGCAAACTCGGGCTAGAATTTACAAACATTGGGAAGGATTTAGGCGGAACTGTACCATATAGAATCAATAAAGGTGTCTTCTCTTTTGATGGTTTTCATAGCGATCAGACTGAAAACAATTGGAACAATACTTGGATGTCATTTGGTGGCTTTAAGATCAATAAAAATAGCAGGTTCGTTAGTTTCGATTTATCATTAGCTGTAAAGTTTTTGCAAGGCACAGATGATAATTATCTAAGATTGGAATTTTATGCTTATGATAATGCGGGCAATCAACTTGCTGCCCAATTTAAATCAATTAATCCAGCTAAAAATATTGATAAAATGCACCACGAATACTGGGACGGTCTATGGATACCAGACAATGCTACTAATTTTAATTTATCATTTACTTTACACAACAAAGGTACTGTTTCGATTTCTAATATTAATTACAAAATTAACGATACTTACTGTGGATCTAAAATCCCACAAATATTTATCAATAATTCGAAAGATTTGGATAATAATTGGCAAAATGCTCAATTTAGGTTTATTGATGGTTCAAGAACTTTAGATGGTTATCTGCAATTAGCTATTCAAGGCGACAGCTCACGAACGTATCCAAAGAAGAATTTCAAGACAAAATTCTTTACAGATAGCAACTGCGAGGAAAAGCTCAAGTGGAAGCCAAAAGCCAACTGGCAAGCTAATAACAAATTCAACTTTAAAGCAAACTGGATTGATGCTACACAAGCCCGCAACTTAGTTAATGCACAAATGATTGAAAAAGCCACAGCAAGTACGCCAATGGAAAAACTGGATGAGACTAAAGCTCTGCTGGATACACAAGGACTTGGTCAGATGGAGGGCTTCCCTGTAGAGGTATATCTAGCAGATGGATATTATGGATTATTTACATTAAACACTAAAAAAGATGATAAAACCTTTGGTATGGATAACAATAATCCAAAGCATGAAGTTATATCTGTTGAATTAGCAGATCAAGTTTTTAGAGATCCTAAAGCTACAATCGATGAAAAGAATTATTTAACTGAAATCCACGATGCACCTTCAGCAAATGTTAGAAGTAACTTTGAAAAGCTAGTTCAATTCATCAATCAATCTACTCCTGATGATTTTGTAAAGCATTTAGGAGATTATATTGATGTTAAATCGTGCATCAATACAATGCTTTATGGAATTTTGTCAAAGGAATATGACTACTACAATAAATCTTATTTGCTTTGTACATGGAATGATGGTGCATACTTTTACATGGTCCCTTACGACTTAGACAGTACGTGGGGATTATATTGGGACGGATCACGAATTGTAGAGGATGGAAACGATCCATTGTTTGACTTTGAAGGATTAGTGAAAGACCCAAATCGAGACAGTTTTATTAGTAATCACGGGCAAAATAGATTGTTTGAACGAATTTATGAACACTTTAAACCAGAAGTTAAGAAACAATATGATTTGCTGAGATCAACTGTTTGGAAAAATTCGGATATTATTCAAGCCTTTAAACACTTTATTGACGAAATTCCAGAAACAGCTTTTGAACATGAACAGCAAAAATGGACTGCTTTACCGAGTGCAAAAATTACTGATTTTGCTCAAATTCAAAACTTCATTATTCAGCGTGGAAATGCAATGGATGACTTTATGAACAACCATTTTCTAGCACAACCTGTCGAGCCAAAGAAGGATAGTGACAAATAATGAGGCAAAAGCTAAAAAGTATTTTTCCTTTATCGCACCCACAACACATCATTCTGGGTCTTGCTTTAATCGGTATAGGCTTAATCCTCATTTGCAATGATTACTATTACTTTTGGCCACCGCAGGTTGCTTGGGTCTTAAACGATGATCTTTGTGGAGGACTGGGAGTAGTATTCGGAGTCATGACTATTAGATGGGCGTTAAAGGACAGCAATTCAATTAGAGTTAATCGCAATTTGCTATTTTTTAGTGCATTCTTTTGGTGTTTTGAAGCGACTGCAGAGTTCATTCACGCTTCAGTTAAACCTAACGCCTACATGTTAACTGCAGGAGTTGCGGAACTGGGATTATTCCTATTCACACTTTCAATCATTGACAAGAGCAAGAAACACAATTACTAGAGGAGGTGGTGCTTTATCAATGACTTATTTAGAGCACTGCCTTACTTGGGTGGTATAGGCGGATTCTTAATTGCAATCTGGAGATGGATCTTCAAGGCCTTGGTTGAGGAGCGAGACCATTATAAAAACTTAAGCGATAAGAAAGATCAAGAAATTGATCAGTTAAAAGACGAAGTCCTTAAGCTCAAAGAGCTGGACTATCAGCAGAAAATATTAATTAACAATTTAAAAGCACCTGACGCAAAGTCGGGTGCTTCTTTTAGTGGAAAGGATAATCAAAAATGACAATTAAAGATTGGATTGAAGTGGGCTTTTTAGCTTCATGGATTGTATGCTTAATTGGTGTGGGCGTTATGTCGCATCTACACTTTAAAAATAAGAAAGCTGAAAATTATCGTGTTGCTGCGCTTCATGCAATGCAAAAATGGGTGGCATTCTATGACAAAGAAGACTTAGACAATCCTGAAAAAGCTAATGGTGCTTTGAATGATGCAGTTAAGGAACTAAATTCCAAGGGCTACAAGGTAACTGATCAGCAAGCTAGAGACTTAGAAGCTTTACGTGAATGGGTATTAACTCAATTGCGTATGAAGCAAGCTCAATCAGGTGTGGAAGATGTAGGAATTGCTAAAGATGTGCCAGCTGATGACATCATTAGTCCGGTTGACCAGCTTCCTAAGACTGATACAGCAGCTGTAACCACTGAAGGTGATACTGATGGCAAATAGAGAATATCTGGTTGATGTTGCAGCATATCAACCTAGTTCAATGACGGTTTATCATAAAGCTGGTGCAAAGGGCATCATTGCTAAATTAACTGAAGGCACTTGGTATAAAAGTCCTGTAGCATTAGCACAGATTAAGTCAGCACATGCTAATCATATGTATGTCCATGCTTATCACTATGCAGAGTTTGGGCACTCAGTAAGTAAAGCTAAGGCTGAAGGCAAAGTGTTTGTTCGACGCGCTGAATATGTCGGAATTAGCAAAAAAAGATTCCTTGGTTGTGATTGGGAAACAGGCAGTGGCAATAATGTAAATGGCAGTAAATCTGCTAATACTAAGGCCATTTTGGCTTTTATGGATGTATGTGCTAAAGCAGGCTATAAAGTTTTACTTTACTCAGGCGCTAGCTTGCTTAGAAACAACATTGATACTAAGCAAATTGTAAAGAAGTATGGTACCTGCATCTGGGTAGCATCTTATCCAACTGATTATGCTACTGAGCCTAACCTTAACTATTTTCCTTCAATGGATGGTGTAGCTATTTGGCAATTTTGTGATAATTGGAGAGGTCTCAATGTTGACGGAAATATCAGCTTGATTGATCTCCACAAAGAAACTACGACTGTGCATAAGACAATCAAGCCGATTGAAAAGCCTAAGCCAAAGCCAGAAAAGAAAACTGGTGTAGTATATGCGCCTGTGATTAACCATAATCCTAACTGGATGATCCAGTTGATGGATGGTACTGGTCATTATACTGGTAAGTACATCAAGACAAATACGAGATGGAAATATTTCGACGTGAAGACGATTAAAGGTATGAAATGTTATAAGCTAGGCACCGACAAGCAATGGGTACCAGCTAAGTTTTGTAAATAATGATATACTAGTGGTACTGGGGAGAAAGTCCCTTTATTTATATCTTCTAAGCTTCTAAAGAAGCGAATTAAAATGCATTTTAAGAGCCACTCTGGAGGATTTGTCCTCTGGGGTGGCTCTTTTTGTGTCTTAAATTGTATAAATATAGTGTTGAGACGTGGATTCTACGGTCTTCTAATTATTTTTTATGTATGATGGGGTAAGGATATTGTTTTTGATGATGATTATTATGTAGTCGACTATGTTAATTCCGTGTACGTAGAGATCGTCCAAGATAGTTTAGGTAGAAAACTATTAGAAAATGAATTCGATATTGCTAATGACGTTCTATTGTGTGCTGGGTTAAAAGTGGTAAAATTAAGTTAGTCGAGGAAGACGATATACAAAAAGCTCATCCTGAAAAGGGTGGGCTTTTTTACGTAAAAAATACGTAAATTTTCTGATATTGAGTGATGTTATATGATACTATAATTTCTAAAAATGCTGATTTGAAAGTGCATAAAAGTGCATGAAATCAGTATGTTAGACACCAGTGATCATAGTAATTTACAAGTAAAAATAAAATATTGATAAATAAAGAGAGTATGATTTATTTCGTACTCTCTTATTTTGATGGTTTTTGATACAATAAGAAAAGGAATAAATGATATGTAGGGTGTGATCTAAATTCTAAAATCTAAACGGCATTTTATATTTTTAGGAACAATTGGAGTAATTTATTACTCATGGCTTTTAATCGTTCTGTTGACAGCTTTTATTTTGGGTTATGAAGGAAATAAAGCAATTAATATTCCTGGAATGGTAGTCGGATTCATTTTTATTGTTTTGTTAGTGTATACATGGTTGTATTCATTTTTCGAAAATAGTAAAAATAAATATTTACTTAAATTGCCATACAGAACTCAAATTAAGGTAAGTAAACCAGTTTTAATTGCAAAATGGCGTATATTTGAAATTTATCGATTAAAAAGTGAATTTCAAAGCTATTCTGTTTTAGTTTTTTCAAGAAAGAAGAATAAGCATAGATGAAATCAGATATTGAAATTGCACAAGAAACTAAAGAGTTACCAATTAATGAAATTGCCGCAAAGGTTAATTTAAAAGAAGATGATCTAGAACCATATGGTTATGATAAGGCTAAGATCAATTGGCAAGCTATTAATCGCATTTCCCAAAACAAAAAATTAGGAAAGTTAATTTTAGTAACTTCTATCTCGCCAACACCAGCTGGAGAAGGAAAATCTACTATTACTATTGGTTTAGGTGATGCTATCAATAATCAATTGCATAAAAATACAATGATTGCTCTGCGTGAACCATCAATGGGTCCTGTTTTTGGACTTAAAGGTGGTGCAACCGGTGGTGGTATGGCACAAATTATTCCGATGGAAGACATTAATTTACACTTTACTGGTGATATGCACGCTTTAACTGCAGCGATTGATACATTAGCTGCATTAGTAGATAACTATATTTATCAGGATAATAGTTTAAATATTGATCCAGAACGAATTCTTTTGAAACGCGGTTTAGATGTTAATGATCGTGCTTTGAGAAATATTACAGTTGGGCAAGGCTCTAAGTTTAATGGCGTTGAGCATAAATCAAGTTTTGCAATCACTGTAGCCAATGAATTGATGGCTATTTTATGTTTAGCAACAGATATTGATGATTTGAAAGCTAGAATTGGTGATATGCTTGTTGGTTATACCAAAGATGATCAACCAGTTTATGTTAAGCAACTCGGTTTTCAAGGTGCAATTGCTGCATTACTTTCTAATGCATTAAAGCCAAATTTAGTTCAAACGCTTGAGCATACTCCTGCACTAGTTCATGGTGGTCCGTTTGCAAATATTGCACATGGGGCTAACTCGGTTATTGCTACTAATCTTGCCCTACATTTAAGCGATTATGTTTTAACTGAGGCAGGCTTTGGTAGTGATCTCGGTGGTCAAAAGTTTATGGATTTTGTATCTAACCACTTGGACAAAAAGCCAGATGCAGCGGTTGTTGTTGCAACTGTTCGTGCGCTTAAATATCAAGCTTTAGGAAAGACCGACAATCTGGATGAAGAAAATCTTGCTGCTTTGAAGGCTGGATTTAAGAATTTAGAGCGTCATATGAATAATATGCGTTCATATAATGTGCCGGTGGTTGTGTTAATTAATCAATTTGCAACAGATACTGAGGCAGAACTTGATTTGCTTAAAAAGTTAGTTGAAGAACAAGATATTCCAGCTGAGGTAGTTACTTACCATGATGATGGCTCTAAAGGCGGAATTGAAGCTGCACAAACAGTAATTGATTTAGCCGATTCTGGTAAGGCTAAAGTAGTATCAACTTATGATGAAGATGATGATGTCAAAACCAAAATTGAAAAGGTAGCTACTAAAATTTATCATGCTAGCGGAGTGGAATATACAGAAAAGGCTGATAAACAAATTAATGAGCTAACCAAGTTAGGCAAGGAAAAGTTGCCAGTAATTATTGCTAAGACACAATATTCGTTTAGCGATGATAAGAAGCAATTAGGTGCTCCAACTGATTTCAAGTTGCATGTGAAAGGAATCAGTTTGAAAAATGGAGCTCGTTTTATTGTTGTAACTACGGGACATGTATTGGATATGCCAGGCTTGCCTAAGCATCCTGCAGCTTTGGATATCGATGTTGATAATAATGGCAAGATTAGTGGGTTATTTTAATAAAAGATGCAATTTTTATATTTATTTATTTCATTATTTGTAGTTTTAGCAGATCAAGGATTAAAAAATTATATTGTAAGCAATTATACCGTTGGTGAAGTTCATCAGATTATTCCGGGAATTTTATCATTTAATTATTTACAAAATGATGGTGCAGCTTGGAATATTTTAACTGGTCAAATGTGGCTATTTTACGCTATCAGCGTTATTGCCATTGCAGTTTGTTTATATTTTTTGTTCAATAAAAAGTATAAAAATGCATTGTTTGACGTGGGATTAGCCTTAGTATTAGGTGGTATTATCGGTAATTTCATTGATCGACTTCATTTAAAGTATGTAGTTGATATGCTTCAACTTGATTTCATTAATTTTAACATCTTTAATATTGCTGATTCTGCTATTACCACTGGTGTGCTCATTATATTTATTTACTTAATTTTCTTTGCAGATAAGGATGATAAAAATGCCTAAAAAATATTTATTACAAGTTAAAGATGAGCACGGACGTTTAGATAAATTTATCTCAGAGCAAGTACCTGATTTGTCTAGAACTAGAGTAAAAGAATTAGTTAAAGAAAAAGAAATCCTAGTTAATCAAAAAGCAGAGAAAGTATCTTATAAAATTCAAGCAGGCGACAAAATTGAAATTAATGTTCCAGCGGTAAAACCATTGGATATTGTTCCAGAAAATATTCCACTTGATATTGTTTATGAAGATGACGATGTAATTGTAGTAAATAAACCACAGGGCATGGTGGTGCATCCCGCACCAGGACATCCTGATCATACTTTGGTGAATGCACTTCTTTATCACACAAAAGATTTGGCACAATCTCCCGAAGGTTTTAGACCTGGGATTGTACATCGAATTGATAAGGATACTTCAGGTTTGTTGATGATTGCTAAGAATGCTCAAGCAAGAGAATCACTTGAAGATCAGTTAGCTCATAAGACAAACAAAAGAATATATTGGGCCATTGTTCATGGTAATTTTAGTGAAGAAAATGGTGTCATTGATGCTCCAATTGGCCGCAATCCATATGATCGCAAGAAGATGGCAGTGGTAGAAAATGGTAAAAAAGCTATTACACATTTTAAGGTACTCAAACAATTCAAAGGCTATAGTTTAATTCAATGTCAACTCGAGACAGGACGAACTCATCAAATCAGAGTACATTTAGATTATATTGGACATGCAGTTGCGGGAGATCCATTATATGGTCCACGCAAAACTTTAAAAGGGAACGGCCAGTTTTTGCATGCTAAAGTTTTAGGCTTTAAGCATCCCCGGACAGGAGAATGGCTAGAATTCACTGTTGAACCACCTAAGATATTTCAGGATATGTTAGCCCAATTAGAAAAAGCAAGTGAATAAAAATGAAACGTTATTTGATATTAGAAGATGGCAGCTCTTTTGCTGGTGAAGGTATTGGCGCAAGTATTATTTCCACCGGAGAATTAGCAATTCAAACTACTAATTTTGGCTATCAAGAAGCATTAACTGATCCTACTAATGCTGGAAAAATTCTAGTTTTTACATCGCCAATGATCGGCAATAATGGGATCAATGCAATTGACTATGAAAGTATTGATCCTACTGTTAAGGGAATAATTGCTAATGATATTGCTTTGAATATTTCTGATAGTGAAAATTTTGAAGATCTTAGTTCGTTTTTAAAAGAAAAAAAGATACCTGCTATTTTTAAGGTAGACACCCGTGCGCTTGTTCATCGTTTGATGGAAGAAGGAACTATTAAGGCCTCAATCATGGATACTAATGATGAACACGCTTTTGATCAAATTAAAGCATTAGTTCTGCCTAAAAATAAATCGGCAATGGTTTCAACTAAAAATGCTTATGCATCCCCAAATGTAGGTAAAACAGTTGCAGTTTTAGATTTAGGATTAAAGCACTCTATGCTCAGAGCCTTGTCTCTTAGAAAAGTAAACACAACCGTTTTACCTTATAATGTTAGTCCGCTGAATGTTGAGAACTTACGTCCTGAAGGAATCATTATTTCAAATGGACCAGGTAAGCCGGAGGAAATAGTTGATAAAATTGCTCCGATTTTAGATCATTTTTATGGCAAATATCCAATCTTAGGAATTGGATTAGGTTTCTTAGTGTTAAGTGATTATTTAGACTTTGAATTGGTTCAGTTGCCTCAGGAATTCAATGGAATTAATTATCCAGTAATTGAGCAAAATACTAATGCAATTTGGCAGACTTCAATGAATATTGATCAATTAGTATTACCTGATAGCGTAAAAATGAATATGAATCGTGAATATTTTGATCTTCATAGTGAATTGAATGCAGGATTTTGGAATATCAAAGACAAGATAGTAGCAACCGCTTTTAATCCAGAGGGAGCTCCAGGATCCCACGATGCAGATGAAATTTTCGATTATTTTTTACAAATGATGGAGTAAATTATGCCGTTAGAAAATGATTTAGATAAAGTATTAATTATCGGATCAGGTCCTACTTTGATTGGTAGCGTAGCTGAGATGGACTTAATGGCTACAGAAGCTATTGATGCCTTAACCGAAGAAGGAATACAAGTTATATTGGTTAATCCTAATCCAGCAACTATCTCCACGGATAAAAAGTCCAATGTTACCGTATATCTAGAGCCGATGACATTAGATTTTCTTAAGCGAATTTTACGTATGGAAGAACCAGATGCGATTATTACTGCGTATGGTTCAACTAATGGATTAAAAGTTGCTCATAAATTATTGCAAGATGGAATTTTAGAGCAAATGGGCATTCAGTTGCTAACTTTGAATTCTCGTCTCTTGCAGATGGGTAATCAGCAAAAAAGAACAGAGCTTTTAAATAAATTAGGAATTGATACTAGTGAGTCTTGGGAATTAAATCAAAATGCTCAAGACAATATGAATGGTGCTATGGATAATTTACTTTCCAAAGTTACTTTTCCAGTATTAGTTACTAAGTATAATCGTTATGTTCATAATGAACATTTACGATTTAAGACTAAAGAAGCTTTAGTGACCTATTTTAAAGAAGAAAGACAAACTGATAATTTTACATGGAAAAATTATCGATTAACGGAGGATCTTTCAGCTTGGGAAGAAGTTATTGTTGATGTAATACGTGATAAGGATGGCAATTTAGTATTTACTAACTTTGCTGGTTCGATAGAGCCAGTGGGAATAAATTCTGGTGATTCAGCTATAGTAATGCCGTCTTTAACTTTAAATAATGATCATATTCAAGAATTGAGAGAATCAGTTAGACGAATTGTAGATAATTTGGAAATTGTTGGTTTTACTAGTTTTCATTTTGCTATTAAACATCATGGCACCCAAATTAAGTCAAAATTATTGACGATCCGTCCTCGTTTAACTCGTAGTTCTGTTTGGGCTCAACGAATTGGCATGTATGATGTGGGTTATGTAGTAAGTAAAGTAGCTATTGGCTATCGACTAAATGAAATAACCGATCCATTATCAGGATTAAATGCTTCTATTGAACCTACTTTAGATGCAATAGCGATTAAAATACCTTATTGGTCATTTACTGGTTCAGGTTATAACCATTATCAGTTGAATAATCGAATGCAAGCCAGTGGCGAAGCAATGGGCGTAGGACGTAATTTTGAAACAGCGTTTTTGAAAGGTTTAGATGCAACTACTAATCTTGACTTGGGCTGGGCTGCTTTTGTAGAAGAGAGTCGGAAAACATATGAAGAAATAATTGAAGATCTTAAGCATCCCGATGAATTACATCTAATTAAATTACTAGCAGCTATTAAAGAAAATATTCCTTTTAGTGAATTACAAGAAATTACAGGCCTTCATCCAATTTATTATCAAAAGCTTCTTCATATTGTCACAATCATTAATAAACTAGTGCAAAATAAGGAGCATTTAACTTTAGATTTAGTAAGAGAAGCTAAAGATTACGGCTTTTTTAATCCATTACTTGCTAAGGTATTAAATATTTCTGTAGAGGAAGTACGATCATTAATTAGTAAATATAATTTAGAACCATCATTTTTAAAGATAGACGGTTCGGCTGGAGTTTATCGGCCTAATGTGTGTGCTTACTATGGCGCATATGATGTTCAAAATGAAGCTAAAGATTTAGCGGCAGATAAAAAGATATTAATTTTAGGTATGTTGCCTTTACAAGTATCTGTGACTAGTGAATTTGACTATATGATTGCTCATGCAGCAAAGACTTTACATAATAATGGCTATGTTACAGTTTTGCTTTCAAATAATGATGAATCTGTTTCTTCTAGATATAAGGATATCGATCGAGTATATTTTGAATCAATTACATTAGAAAATATTTTAACTATTGCTAAAAGAGAAAATATTAAAGATGTACTTTTACAATTTTCAGGTAAAAGAGTAAGTGCATTAAGTAAGCAATTGGAAGAAAATGGTCTTCATATAATAGGTCAATGGGAGACTAAAGATCCTCGTGATATGATTACGGAATTATTAAATCATCCCCTGACCGATTTAAAACGAGTACCATCTCTGAAAACTACAAATCCTAATGCTGTATTTGAATTTGTTGATCAATATGATTTTCCAATTTTAATTGGGGGCATGAATAAAGAGAATAAATTAAAATCCGCTGTAGTTTATGATATTCCAGCAATTAAAAGATATTTAGCTGAAAATCAGGTAGATCAAATCACCGTGTCTCAGTTTATTGAAGGGAATAAGTATGAAGTAACAGCTATTTCGGATGGTAAGAATGTCACTTTACCTGGTATTATTGAACATTTAGAGCAAACAGGTTCACATGCATCAGATTCAATAGCGGTTATTAAACCTCAAAATTTATCATTAGAACAACAAAAAAAGATTGAACAACAATCGATTAAATTGATAAAAGTATTACAAACAAGAGGAATCTTTAACTTACATTATTTGTTGGTAAATGATGAATTATATTTATTACAAATTAAGCCATATGCAGGTCATAACGTAGCGTTTTTGTCTAAGTCTTTGAATAAAGATATTACTGCCTGCGCTACGGAAGTCTTGATAGGTCATAACCTTCAAGATTTGGGCTATCCCAATGGACTATGGCATACAAGTAACTTTATTCATATTAAAATGCCAGTATTTTCTTTCCTTAATTATAGTAGTGGCAATACATTTGATTCTAATATGAAATCATCTGGTTCAGTAATGGGGCGAGATACTCATTTAGCTAAGGCATTATACAAAGGATACGAAGCTAGTGATTTACACATCCCTAGTTATGGGACAATTTTTATTTCAGTTAGAGATGAAGATAAAAATCGAGTGACAGAATTGGCTCGTCGATTTGATAGATTGGGCTTTAAGTTAATTGCAACCGAAGGAACTGCGAATATGTTTGCGGAAGCTGGGATTACTACAGGAGTTGTAGAAAAAGTCCATAATAATCCTCGCAATTTACTAGAAAAAATCCGACAACATAAAATTGTAATGGTAGTAAATATTACTAATCTTTCTGATGCGGCTAGTGAAGATGCATTACGAATAAGAGATGAGGCTTTGTATACTCATATTCCGGTATTTTCAAGTATTGAAACCGCTGAATTAATTTTAGATGTATTAGAATCACTAGCGTTAACTACACAACCAATTTAAAATAAAAAAGCTAAGTTTATTCAAATAACTTAGCTTTCGCAATAAGCATGTTTAAGAGGCATGCTTATTTTTTATTGACTTTCATTGCCATAATTTCTTTCTCTACTGGAGTGACTTCAATAGAGTTTTGACCAGTATAAATTACAAATCCGGGTTTAGCACCATTAGGCTTTTTAACACGTTTGTCTTGTACATAATCTACTTGAACATGGGCAGAGTCTTTGCCCTTAGAAAAGAATGCTGCGATTTCAGCTGCTTCTTTAATATCGTCTTCAGATGGTTGATCATCTCGTAAAATCACGTGAGATCCTGGCATATTTTTAACATGGAACCAGTAATCAGATTTGTTAGCCTTTTTTAAAGTTAACCAATCATTTTGATAATTGTTTTTACCAACTAAAACATGTTTACCAGAAGAAAGTTTAAATTCATTCAGATTACGTTCTGTAATTTTATTTTTTCGTTTATTCTTCTTTTGTTTTCGAATATATCCTTGATTGATTAACTCATCATTAATTTGATCAATATCCTGCGGATCCGCATTATCGATAGCAGTTTGAATAGAATCAAAATAGCGCAAATTTTCTTCGGCTATTTTGATTTGCTGATTAACATGTTTAATGGAATCGCGCAATTTTTTATATCGAGTAAAATATTTTTGAGCATTGCGTGCTGGTGAAAGGGCAGGGTCTAATTTTATTGCAATAGGTGCATTGTTTTCATAGTAGTTAGGCAGGGAAACTGTAGTCATTCCTGGCTTCACTTGATTTAAATTTGCGTTTAAAATTTCACCCTTAATACGATATCCTTCTGAGTTTTCAGCAAGATTGAGTTGTTTCTTTAATTTCTTGATTTTCTTGCTTAGCTTTTTTTGCTCATTCTTAACCACGCGTTCTACTTGACTAGCGCGTTGTTTTACCCAATCACGATTAGCTTGATATTCATAAAATTCATCAAGTCCTTTGTTAAGGTCAGGATTAGAGCTTTCCTTTTCAAGATCTAGATGATAAGGCAAATAACAAAAGATTTTTCTCTTATTATTAGGAGTCTTTAAAACAAATGCGCGTGGATTGTCGAACTGATTGAAAAACGTTTTAAAGGAAGAATAGCTGTATTCATCTTCTAAGTACCCCAATAGTTCACTTCGATCATCTTTATCTAAACCATCCATTTGCTTAGCTAAACTTTTAGCATCATTTTCATTGCTAAAGTGCTTAAATTCAGTTTCAGACAAAGTTAATCCATTTATTCCTGGCTTCAATGGAGGTAACTTATATTTTGCTTTTGGTAATAAAATACGAGCTCTATTTTCATCAGGATTAATTCTCTTTAATAAGTCGATGATATGATTATCTTTTTGATTGTAGAGAATCACGTTACTGTGACGACCCATTAATTCTACGGAAAGAACTAATTCGATTTCATCACCCAATTCATTGCGATTACTAAAATGGAAATTAGTAATTCGATCTAAACCTACTTGATCAATAGATTGTAAAACAGAGCCCTCTAAGTATTTACGTAATACCATTACAAAAATAGGAGCTTTATCAGGGTTGTTAATTGTTTGTCCAGTTAAATACATCCTTGGATATTGTGCATTAGCTGAAATTAAAAATTGGTAGTTTTTTCGATTTTTTCTAAAGATTAAAACTAAGTCTTGATCAAAGGGTTGGTAAATTTTTGATAAACGACTTCCTACTAGAGTAGGGGTTAAATCTTGTAATAAACTATGGATAAATAATCCATCAAATGCCATAATACATCACCTCAAAATACGTTTAATATTATAACAATAAAATTCAATATTCTAAAATTATTAGAGTTATCAACTATAAGTTAAAAATAATACATATTAATAATTAGGTAAAACTAATATAAATACAAAATGACATATTAAAGTTATAATTAACATTAGTATTAAAGTTTTAATATTTAATGTTTCACACAACACCATATATCTAATATAGTTTGGAAACGGTATTATCAAATAGATTATTAAATGATAAAATACAGTTATAGTAATCTAATTTGGAGAAAAAGGACTTTGTATATGGATGTATTATTTTTTAGCACTATTGCAGATCAAATAAAAAAAGAAATAAATCACAAGTGTGGCCTGAATATTTCACAAACTAGAATTTTGCTTTTTTTTGATGACACAAATAATAAAGCTTTAGCCATGGGAAAATTAGCTAAAGCACTTAATATTTCTTTATCTACCTTAAGTCGTCAGCTTCAACAAAAAAAGACAAAGAGCCTTATAGAAATTATACGATCTGAAAAAGATTCAAGTAAGATTGTGAAATTAAGTTCAGAAGGTATAAAGAAAGCAGAAGAACTAAAGAATACACTTAGTAAAATTGAAAGTCTTCTTTTTATATCTTTGGATTCTGATGCTTCTAGTCTGTTTGTTAAGCAACTTTACGAAATTGCACAAGCCTCTTCCTCATTAGACGACTTGCAATAGGTGTGTAATTAATGGTTTTATGCTATAATTCTTCTGTATTATATAATTAAAGAAATTGAGAAGGGGAAATAAATTGAAAATCGCATTAGTTACTGACAGTACTAGTGTCTTAACTGAACAAGAAGTTAAGGACAATAATATTAATGTGGTTCCGATTCCCGTCATCGTTGGCGACAAGGAATACTTAGAAGGAGTTAATATTACTTCTGCGCAACTTTTTGAACTACAAAAACAAGGCGCAGCTTTTCCTAAGACTTCACAACCAAGCATGGGTCAAATGATTGAATTATGCAATAAGCTTCATGGAGAAGGCTATGAGGCTATCATTGCTATTACTTTATCGAGTGGTATTTCTGGATTTTATCAAAACATGGTAAACATGGCTCATAATAATCCGGAATATAATCTATATCCTTATGATTCTAAAATGACCGTAAGATTACAAGGTTATTTGGTATTAGCTGCTGCTAGAATGATTAAGAATGGTATGGAACCAGAAGCTATTTTAAAGAAACTGGACGAAATTCGAAAGACAATCGATGAATATTTTGTAGTTGATGATCTTAAGAACTTAAGCAGAGGCGGTCGTTTAAGCAACGCAGGTGCGTTTATTGGTACTATGCTGCAAATAAAACCATTATTAACATTTAATGATGATGGTAAAATTGTTGCTTTTGATAAAATCAGATCTTTAAAGCGTGCTGTTGCCAAGGTTAAGAAACTTACTTTAGAAAAAACTGCGGAATTACCTTATAAGGATAGATTACGTTTATTCGTATTTCATTCTAATGACCTCAAACAAGCAGAAGACATAAAAGAGTTTATTAATACTAACTTCCCAGATAAGCCGGTGGATGTGGCTGAATTCAGTCCTGTAATTGCTACACACTTAGGTGAAAAGTCTATTGCGATTGCATGGATGATAGACTTTGATAAATTAGATTTAACTAAATAATAAAAGAGGCGCTGTTAAACTAAAAAACAGTGTCTTTTTTATTATTTAATATTAATAGTAAAACTGTTATAGTTGTGGTTATGGATATAATAATAAATTTACTATTATTTATGTGGTGATCAGCAATAACACTTTTATTATTGCTAGACATATTAAAAACAGCACCATTTTTATATAGTTTGGTGCTGTTTTATTATTTAGTTTCATTTAAATTTTGATGATCATTAGAAATTGCATCTAATGCTGCTCGCTGCTTCTTTTGATCTACGTGAGTATATAAATCTGTGGCAGTTGTTCCTTTTTGACCTAATTGCTGTGCTACTAAAACTTGATCTTTAGTAACAGCATACAATTCAGAAGCTAATGTATGGCGCAATTTATGAGGGGTAAGAGGATGACCAAAGCTGGATGAATATTTGCTAACCATTTTTTCAATTGCATTAGTAGTCATGCGTTTTGTTTTATTGTGCCATCTTGTTAGAAAGAAAGCCGTTTGCTTAGAATCGGCCATATAACGCTCAGCTCGGATTTTTTTATAATTTTTAATATAGTTTAGAGTCCATTCAGCAATAGGGACACTATCCTTTTGTCCGCCTTTACGCGTGACATCTAAAACTGCGTCCTTTATATTCAAATCTTGCATATCTACGCCAGCACACTCAGAAACTCGAATTCCTGTCCCTAAAATTAAAGCAATAATGGCCATATCTCTTTCTTTATTCATCTTGAAACCAGGTTTAGCTTGCTTATTGCATTTATTTTCATAGTCATGATCAATAAATTTAAGAAATTCGAATTTGAGGTTTCCAGTGTACATGTGTGATTCTAAAACGTGAGCACGATAATTTAATGTTTTAGTATCATTTAAAGACTCAATTTTGAGCATTACGTTGCGCTCAAAATAGGGCTCACCATTATTATTATCTGATGTAATGGTCAAAAATTTAAATAAAGAGCGTAGGGCATTAATAGAACGATTAATAGTAGTGGGGGAGTTCAAGTGTCCTTGCTTATTCTTAGTGTGGCCTAAGTTATCAATGTACAACATGATATCATTTCGCCGTAAATTTGCTAAAGTATCTGGTAATATATGTTGATTATCTTTTGCAGTAGAGATGCCTTCTTGACGTAACCAATTAAAAAAACGACGTATCTCGGTTAAATATTGATAGGTGGTTGTTAATGAGTGATTAGTACCTAAATTATATTGTTTAACAAAGTCTGGCATATTATCTAGTTCAGTTTTAATTAAGCTAAGATACTTAGTAGATTCCATATTTTCTCCTTACTCGAACAAGTGTTTAAATAATTGTATCATAGAAAAAGGCAAAAAAAAACACAATAAAAAACACCTATCTTTGGAGATAGGTGAATATTAAAAATCCCAGCTTTAATTACTTTTCCCAACTCAAACGATAATATCTATAGTATTATTGTAAAAAATTGTTCATAAGTATTTAAAGAATGGAATAAACCACGTCACTATAACTGGAATACTAGCAACGCCGGTAGCAACCCTTCAGCATTCCAGTTATAGTAACTTTGATTATGTTTATCTATATAATATAGGCATTTAACATCAAGCTAAACAATCTGTATTATTAGACAGTGTTGTTTGTATGGTACAACTTACCTTTCAAGTATTTATTTTAAGATGATTAAATCTAATGATCAAGTCTTAAACGCCAAATTTTCAAAAAATATTTATATTTAATGTTAATTTAGTTTAAAATATTGTTTTTGAAATTTCATGTATAAAAATTGTACAATAAAGACGAAGATTATATAAGACGAGGAAAAATTATGACAGAAGAAATTGATGTAAATTTTCAAGCTAAGAATCCAAGTGGTATTAAATTATTAAATCGTTTGTATGATGGTCATTTAGTATTAAATGATATCGGTGTTCGTTTGGATGAGCAGCTTAATAATGAAAATGAAGAATTAACTGTACCAACTCAAGAAGACGTTAATAATTTGAACGATACTTTTGGCAAGATGGTACAAACTTTTAGTGATATCACAGATGCTTATGGTAACGTTGATACCTTTGCGGATAATTTTGCCGGTACAACTAAAGATTTTGCAGAAAGATTAATCACTGAAATGGTAGACTTTAATAATGGTATTGCTGATATTGGAGATACTGAGGGTGGTCTTGAAAACTATGATAACGATAAACTCAACGATTGGGTTAACCAGGTTATGGGTGATATTGTAGCTACTAATGAAGCTTTCAATACTTTAATTAAGGAATAATAATGCTTGAAGATCCAATTTAATAAAAGGCAAAATGGCTTTACAATCTTTAGATGGATCAATTAAAAAGGCGTCTCATGTGTGAGGCGCTTTTTTAATATATTATTTCTTTAAACTAGCTATTGGATAAATAGTGTAATCAGCTCTATAAGCAACAAGACGATGACCATCAATTACAAACTGGGTAGCATTCTTCATATCACTTTTATGGATAGAAACGTTTTTACCAGTGAATACAGCAATTGGCATCCCTAGTTGGCTTCTAATCATAACTACTTTAGCATCACCATTCCAGTCATTTTTAAAATTTTGATACATAGTATTTAATAGTGGAACAGCCTTGTTTTGATCATTGATATTAACATGCTTATTAAATTCATCTTCGTAATTCTTTAGTCCTTCATAGGCAATAAGAGTGGAGCCTACGTGAATCATTCTGTTGTGACCGTAATCAATGTCAATTACGCTAGATTTTTCGTTACCATTGCTGTCTTTTTGAGACATCTTTTTATCTGTATGAATATTAACAGATTTTGCCTTAATTTGATCGATCTTTTGTCCATTTGAATCATAAGTGGAAACTGTCAATGGTAAAGCACCGATTTTAGAGCGCATAGACAGCTCCCAATTTTCAAAATTGCTACAGCCAGAAAGTAAAGCTACGCTTAAAATACTTAAGCTTAACAATGAAATAAGTTTCTTTTTACGCATATGTTTTAAATTCCTCAATTCATACTTAATAGTGATGAGTTTAATTTTATCATATTTGTACTTAAGGGATGCAAAAAGGCGGGGAGTATTATTAAATTAAGCTATTGATAGTTAATAAAAAAACAAAAAAGTGAATTGATCTTTTCTAATAATCAATCCACTCTTATATATTTTGAATATCTTTTTCTAATCATCAGTACCAATTATACGATGCCAAATGTAAAATCCAAATCCGATTACTAATGCAATAGCCGCATACAAAAACATCCAGGCATATATAAAACCACCAAATATTCCTAGAACGCCTGCGATAATCATCAAAATTAGGCCGGTTATATCTCCACCTAAGTAAGGACTTTTTCTAAGCAAATATAGACAATTCCAGCGCCAATAAACAGGCCAGCTATGATTATTTCAAGAATACCACCAACTATACTTTTAGTTGCGTATATGCCTAGTAATTGACCTAACAGTCCGTCTAGAAATAGCCATACTGACAAAACAATCATTAAAATTCCAATAACTAACTTAGTAACTCTCATCTTTTTTAGCCTACATATCTGTATATATTATCTATGCAAGATGCTAAAAAATTCAAAAATAATTTACTAAATTAATTTTGAAACATAAGCTTAAATCTGATAATTGATTTATAACAAAAAGGACTAAACTATTACGTCTAGTCCTTTTTCAATTATTTAAAATTTTCAGCCTTTACGTATGCATTTTTACCAACTCTATAGTAGGCTTCATTGTTAATATAATGTTTTGGTCCATATGTCTTAATAGGTGAACCTTGCTTTAATGTTTTCCACTCGGTGTTAAGTGATCCATTGCTTTGGTAAACATCGGCATCAGTCTTAAATATACGTGAGTTACCTAAGATATTGCTTGCCATGATGTATTTATTATCGCCAATTTTAACGGCTGATTTACCATTGCTTAATTTTGTCTTGCCACCATAGTAATTGACTGATGTATAAGCTTTATAAACTTCGCCGGTACGCTTGCCATTGCCATCATATACGTAGGACTTATACATTATTGTGCCAGTATGTTTGGCATTAGAGTTAGAAGGTGCTTGGGAAACTGCAGAGCCTGAAATAGATAATGGGAGAATAGTTACATTACCGTCTGTAGACATTCCTTTCCAATTATCAGTGTATTGCCAGATAGCTACGCCGTCCATTGAAGGGAAGTATTTAAAATTAGGCTTATCTACTCGTCCAGATATAGCATATGCTGCTACCCATAAGGAATTAGGATATTTTTTGATAATAGATGGTGTATTAATGTTATTTTGTAACACAGAAGAACTAGCGTAAAGTAGTGGCTGATAGCCAGCTGCTTTAATTTCATCCATAAAGGCTAAGATTGCCTTAGCGGTGACGTTCTTACCGTTAGTAATTATATTGCCGCTGCCAGTTTCATAATCACAAGCTAAGTAGGATCCTTTAGGAAGGCCAAGGGCTTTAGCAGATGCTACAGCATATTTAGCTTCACTTTTAGCTATAGAAGCATTAGAACTAAATGTAGCAAAGTGATAACCCATCGGCATCATGTCGTTAGCAATGGCAGATTTGATTTGAGCGGCAGCCTTTGGATTACGATAGCTAGTACCTTCACTAACTTTGACTATTGCAAATTGAGATCCGGCTTTGGCATGAGCTGTTAAATCCGCACTTTGATAACTAGCAACATCAATCCCTAGTTCTCTTGCTGCTACGGAAGTTGCTGAAGCTTGTACATGGGAAGGATTAATAGGAGAGAGGGATGCAGGTAGGAGACTCATCCCAGTGTTTACTAACATAGTTGCACAAGCTAATTTTACGAATGTTTTCTTTTTTAACAAATTAATTCCTCCATAATTGGTGGAGAGAGTTAATAATCTATATCTCTCACTTTTAATATATTTAAAACTTATATATTATAGATTACATTGGTAGGTACCAAAATGCAATAGTTGAGATTAAATATTAATATTGTAGTAATCAGATAGAAATAATTGCAATAAAATTGGGATAATAATTGAGAGTCGAGCATGGAATGATTATTAAATGTCATTCTTTTTGGTTTATGCTTCCTTAGAGGGATGCACGTTCAAAAGGCCTAGCAAACAGTAAAAAAGTGCTAGTACTTAGCCAAGTATGATAATAGACGTGGTGAAGAAATTTGAATGAAAATAAATAGATACTGATATTACAATTAGAATATTATGCTTTTTAGACACTTTTAATTTTTAAATGTCAAGAATAATACTTAAAACCTAAAGAAATGTATAAGGAGGGCTATTTCGTATATTACTTTAATGACAAAAATATTGTAATTATATAAAATATAGATAGTTAAGAAAAGCGCTTAATTAGCTAAATAAAGTATATAGATGTTTCTTTAATGAAAGCAAAGGTGATCAAAATGCTACATTGGATTTGGGTATTAATTGTTGGAGGAGTTATTGGTTTGATTGCTGGAGCTCTTACAGGGCATGGCAGATCAATGAACTGGATTGCTAATATCTTAGCAGGGTTAATTGGTTCCTCATTAGGTCAAGCTTTATTGGGTGCCTGGGGGCCACAAGTTGCTGGCATGGCAATTGTACCGTCAATTTTAGGTGCAGTAATTTTGGTAATCATTGTTGCCTTCGTTGTCAGCAAATTTAGAACTGCATAACGTTTATATGAGTAAAAATTTTTAGTACGTACTACAAACGAAAAGGCTAAAATAAGGATTTTATCCTAGATTTAGCCTTTTTTGTTGCCCTATTCTCTTGGGAGAGGGGAGAGAAATAAAAGCATTAAAGACAGTGATGCTACAAATTGATAAAAATAAATAGATTTTGAAACAATGAATTGAAGATAATCTGGCTGTTTTGAATAGAATTTTGGGCTCTCATTGTCAACTGAAGCCAATTATGTTTAGGTTTCAGTTGATTAATAATGACTTACTTTAAAAGAATTTATGATTGTTCAAATAAAAAGTTATTTTTTATTCATTATGTAATACGTAATTATGTAATTACGTAATTGTTAAAAATCAAACGCTGAATATTAAAAATAGAAAGATGATTAGCAAGTGTACTGTGGAGTAATAAAAGAAAAAAGCTTAGAAAAGCTATGAGACGTAGAGATTCTTTATAATATAAGGATTTTTATAAAGAATGAATGAAAATTAAAACAAAATATAAAATTTGTTCGAACTTTATAAATCAGCAAAAATAGCTGTTTTGATAGGAACTTAGTTCTTGCTATCATTAAAATTATTGTTTTAAGTAATGCATAGCAAATATAATTTATCTAATTAATTACCATTTATAGAAAACAAGTATAAAGAATATGGTCGTTAAAGGGATTATTTCATTAATAATGATTCAGCAAAATTTATATGACGAATTGCCTATCCCTAAAATCATTATTAAATCAGCTGATCATGCCATTTTACTATGAATATCCCTATAATCAGCATGAAATTAGACCGATTTTTAGTCTGAGAATCTGTATTAAATCTATTTATTATTATGGTAAAAATATCAGCGTATTAGCTTGATTAGCTAGTTATTGAATGTATATGGTATTTCACTTAAGCCTTTAAATTTTGTTAGAAATTAATCAATAGATCCATTGATTTAATTTTTTCGCCGATTGTAAAATCAAATTGAACACTTTAGAAAAATAAAAAGTCCAT
>CAKNLX010000008.1 GCA_930989465.1 uncultured Lactobacillus sp.
AGGTGGTATCAGGATGAAATCTAAAAAAATTATGCATGACATTTTTCAAAATTTAGAAATTGGAATCGGTGAAGTTAGTAAATTGACTGGTGTTTCGCAAAGGCAATTGCGCTATTGGGAAACTAAGGGCTACATTAAGCCGATTTCAGATGATCAAAGTGGTGTGCGCCGCTATAATTTAGCGACCTTGTATCTAATTGTTTTTATCAAGGAACAATTAGATGAGGGCTTTACGTTGTCTGCAGCCTTTGAGCATTCAAAGGATATACGGTTGAAGAGTAGAATTGTTCATCAATTTTTCAGAGAAACTTTTGATGATGTTAAGGTTACTGATTCTACAAAGGGCTATGGGGAAATTGACTTAGGTGAATTTCAGGCCGAAGATGGCAGCATGCACCATTTCAAAGGTGTTGTAGATGAAAAAGGACAATACGTTAAGATGGATGAATAATGCAATTTAAAAGGAAAATCTTTCATTAGTGTATGTGCTACAATTAAATCGTAGTTCACATATATTAGTATGGGAGAAAAAGAATGAAGAAACGATTTTTAATTGCAGGTGCTTCTGCTGTGATGGTGACCTTGTCATTAACTGCATTGAATTCCAAGCCAGTTAAGGCAGCCAAAAATGCCGTTGATTTTATGACATATCTATCTAAAAACAAATCTTTGACTAAAGGGCAAAGGAGTTCCGCTAGATCAGCAGTGAAATTATTGAAAACAGGTCGCTTAGGTAAAAAGCCTAAGGCAAGTTGGTACAATGAATATGTTGACTTGCATTCAAATGATGATGCAACTAGTGCAAAGAATATTAAAGCTGTATTGCCTTATTTGGATAGTGTCAATAGAGCACGTAGAAGTGAAGGGGTTCGGTCATTAAAGGTGTCACCACTTTTGACAGCAGCCTCAATGTTAAATGCTGACTATCAAAAACGTGGTGGCTTAAAGCATACTCATTATTTCAAGTCGATTGGTTTGGAAAACATCGCTACTCAAAGTGTGGGTTTAGATCCGGTTGATACTTGGTTCTCTGAAAAGAAAAGTTGGAATTATGATGTAAAAAAGAATCATTCGTTGAAGCCGGCGAAGTATAGTCCAACTTGGACGGCAACTTATGATGCGGCCGTAAAGGGCACGAATGGCTATAAAATGGCAGGACACTACTTGAATTTGATTAACAGAAATTATAGAGTAATGGGCTTTGCCAATGTAAGCAATACTGGTTATGGAAATGCTGATTCATATTTAGGAAGCAGTAAAGGTGCAGGAATTAGCGTTGCCAAGTACAAGGCATTGGTAAATGCTTGGGCTAATAAATAAAAATATACACTAAAAAGGAAGCAGTCTTTTGAAATTGCTTCCTTTTTAAAATTCTGTATTTAAATTTTATTTTGCCTTTGCTTCTTGATATTTCTTAATTCCTGGCAAAATTAAACCTAATGCAATCAAGACGATTGGCGTCAAGATATTAAGGAATAAGGTAAATGGATCTGGTGAGTAAATACCCAAGATACAACATGCAGCAGTAACTACAAAACACCAAATACCGGCAGTATAGGCTAAGCCTTGATGTTTAGTCATTTGATAAGTAGTGTTGAACTTTTGCTGCTGTTTTCTTAAAGCAACATATGCCGCAAATACCCAAAGGTAACGAAGTGGCATAGTAGTTGAATTTAATTTAACTAATTGTGCCATAACAGCTTGAGCATTTGGTACTAAAGCTTGAATAGCAATTAAGCCACCAGAGAGGACAACAACCATCCAGATACCGTTGATGTAAGCACCATGCTTGTTGAGTTTTAATAAGCCCTTTGGAATAAATTCTTTAGCTTCTTTACTACCCAAAAGCATTCTAAGTGGTGCATCGATACTGATTACTAATGTTGAGAATTGACCGATTACGTTACACCATGAATAGATGTACATGAACAAGCCGCCAACATGGTAATATTCGCCCAGCTTGTCAAATGCCATGTAGGCACCATTAGAGATGTATTCGTTAAGGTTGGCATTAACCACCTTAGGGTCAAACATTAATGCCATGGCAAAAGTACCTAAAATAGCAGATACCATAACCATGATTGCTAAAGCCATCATAGCCTTAGGGAAGTTTTTGGAAGGATCCTTAACCTTATTAACATAAGGGGAGATCTTTTCACAACCACCAACGGCAAATACTAGGATTGAAAGAGAAGTAAAGTATTTTACGTTGAAGGTTGGCATCAAATTCTTCCAGTTAAAGTCAATACTGTGGAAACCAGCAGAAGGATTAATAGCTGGTGCGGCAAACATCATAATGATGAATAAGATTGACATGATAAACATTGAAGAACCAGCAATTGTTGCTAGGCCTTTCAATACTGGAATACCACGACTTGCAACCCAACAGAAAAGCAAGAAGACTACTAATGTAGCAAATTGTGTCCAAGCGGTAGGTAAGCCATCATACCATTTTGTATTTCCGAAGATACCCCAGGCCATCGCTCTTAAACCACCAGTACCTTTACTGGAAATATAAACAACGTGGCAAGCCCAGTAGGTCCAACCTGCGTAGTAGGCCCATTTTGCGCCCATAGTGGCATTTACCCAAGAGGAAACCCCACCTTCAGCATTCTTGAAGGTAGCTCCAAGTTCACCAACCATTAAGGCATAAGGAACAAAGTAGAGAAGGAACATGACGATCCAGCTAAAGACAACCTTTGTCCCGTCAAAGTAGACGTACCCATTAACAACGTTACCAAAGCCCCACACGGTAGAGAAGGCCATCATTGCTAGGGTGGTCCACATCATCTTTTTGGAATTATTTTGTGATTCGACCATAAAATTTCTCCCTATTACTATTTATATATTTATGTGAACTTTTTAATTATATAACAGAAGCGTTTTCAAAGTCTTGTTGTTCAGGAAATTTTTTAATAATTAGATGTTTCATTTGATAAATTTGTGCTAAAATGGACGTGATTTTTTCATATGGGAGGATTAATAAGGATGTTAAAAGGGAAAAAGATGTTATTAACTTTTGTGGCCAGTGCTGCATTAGTTGGTGGTGTTTTTGCCATTAGTCAAAGCAAGGTAGATGCCAAAAGCTACAGCAAGGCAGTTACTAAGATTGCTGGCAATGGTAATTACGCTATTTATCATAATGTATCTAAAAAAGGACCATCAGGTGCATTTTCAAATACCAAGTACTTTAAGCATGGTCAAATTCAATCTAAGAAGTATGTTTCTACCAAGAAAGGTAACTTCTGGTACATTATTGTCGATGGACGCAATGTAGGTTGGGTAAGTCAAAACTTTTTTGCTAGAAACCAAATTTCAGTAGCTCAAGATGTTAGCTTAGTTCACAACAGCAACTACAGTTTTCCAACTAGGGATGCAATTAACTATGCAACAGATGGACAAGGTACTGCAATTAATCCAGATAGGGTTAATGTTTCACATAGCTCTGTTAGTTCAAGCCGTGCCGGCACTACTAAGGTAGATTATTCATATGGTAAGGCAAAGGCAAGCGTTAATGTAACTGTTCGTTCAGATACAAATGAAGGAATTACTAGTGCAGGTGCTTCTGTTAAGAGTGGTCCTAAGGCAGTTCATACTTGGAATGGTGGCTCAAAGGGATCATCAAGAAATTGGAATCAGGCACACGGTTATCGTTCAGAAACTAGCTCAAATAGCTATTCAGGTAACGGCATGACTTTGCGCACTCGTTTGTTCCAACCACGTTTTGTCAGCTTAGGCTATGGTCAAGCTGCTGATGCAATGGGACAAGTTGGGGTAATTCCTGAAGGTATTACTGTTAATGATGGTATTTTTACAGCTTCTATGTACACTAGCAGTAGCGACTCAAGAGGACATCTTGTTTCTTACAACTTGAATGCAATTAAGAGTAAATATGCTGCTCAAAACTTAACTACTATGGGATGGAGCACCTTTAGAAGCTACGCAAACAATATTAAAGTTTCACCATACATTAAGCTAGGTCATGGTCAATCACTTGGCTCTTCTTCAAGCTACATTTATGTTTTGGCTAATAACAATAAGACTGCTAATTCAACAGCTTCAGAAGAAATTATGCAAGTAAGAAAGAGTGATATGAAGATTAACAAAATCTGGACTGTTAAGACCTGGAACGGCAGCAGTGCATATCCTCGTTACTTCCATAATGCAACCTTTGTTGGCGACAACACTATGTATGCATTGTTCCACAATGGTGGTCGTCACCAATATGAATACTGGAAGTTAACTAGAAATGGTGACACTTGGACTCCAGAAGAAATCGGTGCTACTCAAAGTAATTTCGTAACTGGTTCACCAGTTCAAGGTTTTGCTTATGACAGCAACCACAATCAATTCTATATTGGTTTTAACGACTACATCTTCCGTGTAGCAGCAAATGGTACTTATAAGGGTAGCCATCATTTCAACACTCGCCGTGAAATTGAAGGCTTATCTGTTTCAGGCTCAACTTTGTACACTGAGTTAGCACAACGTGCTGAGTTGATGACTACAAGCACTAAATAATTGTGATATTGAAAAAGGCATTCCGTGAGGAATGCTTTTTTGGTATAAAAAAAGAAGAATACCGAGATGGCGGTATTCTTCAACATGTAGTTATATGGGCCCCCTGGGAGTCGAACCCAGATTCTAAGAACCGGAATCTTATGTGCGATCCATTACACTAAGGGCCCAGATGATCCACAAGTGGTAGTATATCAAAAAAAGTAATGAAATAAAAATGATTTTACTCGATTTACGACTTTTTTAAAATCGTGTATCTTTTTCTTGAATTACGAAAAATACATTGTTATACTAACAGTGTCGATTGGGAAATGTATGAATTTGAAATAGTTGTACGTTTCTCTTATATTTTTAAGTATTCTGGGACAGCAATCGACATAGATGTGGTCACTAAGTGTCCCAGGGAAAGGAGGGAACGATGAATTCGGACTTTTCTTTGCTCGAAGCGCTCGTTCCCGACGTCTTAAAGATTCTTCGACAAAGGTATCTTGTCCTTGAGCAGATTTCGCTACATGCGCCAATTGGACGCCGGAGTGTTGCTCAGCATTTAGGGCTTTCAGAGAGAAACATCAGAACTGAGACTGAGTACTTAAGTCAATTAGGATTGATTGAAACAAAAAGTTTTGGGATGTTTTTAACTGAAAAGGGTGAGAAAACATTAAAAGATGCAGGACCATTGCTTGATCGCCTCTTTAATGCCGGTGAAACGGAAGTAGCATTAGCCAAAAAATTAGGGATTGAAAGAACATTGATCGTCCCTGGTAATGCGGATTTCCAAGACCGAGTATATGAGGAGATGGGAGAAAAATTAAGTTCAGCTTTGAATTTACTCTTGCCTTTAGGCCATTCAATAGTTACAATTCTAGGTGGAGCGGCGTTAGCTAGATCTGCTAAGTATTTATCACCAGATTTAGCTAACAATCGCCAGTTGGAATTTGTTCCAGGTCGAGGAGCTTTGGGCGAAAATGTAGAGACGCAAAGTAATACAATCGTCCAAGAAATGGCTGCTAAGACTTCAGGTACTTATAAGACATTATATTTACCTGAGCAGGTCTCAGATGATGCTTACAAATCTTTGATTCGTGAGTCCTCGATCGCAGATGTTCTGCAAGACATTTCTCAAAGTGATGCTGTGATTCATGGTATTGGGTTAGCTCAAGAGATGGCACAGCGCAGAGGCTATAATTCAATTAAGCTATCTGAACTTCGTGAGAAGAGAGCCGTCACCGAATGTTTCGGGTGTTTCTTCGATGAATATGGCAAGGTTGTTGACCGCATCACCCAGGTTGGATTGCAGTTCGAGAACCTATACAAAATACCCCACATATTTGCTTTTGCTTGTGGTGCCCGAAAGGCTCAAGCAATTAAAGCTTATATGCCTAATGCGCCTCATCAAACCTGGCTAATCACTGATGAGGGCGCCTCAAATATGATTTTAAAGGGGAAATGAAATCCCGTTTAAAATAAATGTTGTTTATAGTTCTTAAGGAGGACTTTAGGTTATGACAGTTAAAATTGGTATTAACGGTTTCGGCCGTATCGGTCGTTTAGCATTCCGTCGTATTATGGACTTAGGCGAAAAGAGTAAGGACATCGAAGTTGTTGCTATCAACGACTTGACTACTCCATCAATGCTTGCTTACTTACTTAAGTACGACACTACTCATGGTACTTTCAACCACGAAGTTTCATCAACTGAAGATGCTATCGTAGTTGACGGTAAGAAGTACCACGTATACGCTGAACCACAAGCACAAAACATTCCTTGGGTTAAGAACGATGGTGTTGACTTTGTTCTTGAATGTACCGGTTTCTACACTAGCAAGGCTAAGTCACAAGCTCACCTTGACGCAGGTGCTAAGCGTGTATTGATCTCAGCTCCAGCTGGTAACGACTTGAAGACTATCGTTTACTCAGTAAACGAAAACACTTTGACTGCTGACGACAAGATTGTTTCAGCTGCTTCATGTACTACTAACTCACTTGCACCAATGGCTAACGCTTTGGACAAGGAATTCGGTATCGAAGTTGCTACTATGACTACTATCCACGCATACACTGGTACTCAAATGACTTTGGATGGTCCTGCTCGTAGTGGTAAGGAACAAGACGCTCGTGCTGCTGCTGAAAACATCATTCCTCATACTACTGGTTCAGCTAAGGCTATCGGTTTGGTATTGCCTAACTTGAACGGTAAGATGAACGGTCACGCACAACGTGTTCCAGTTCCAGATGGTTCAGAAACTGAATTAGTATCAATCTTGAGCAAGAAGGTTACTGCTGACGAAGTTAACGAAGCTATGAAGAAGTACGAAAGCCCATCATTTGCTTACAATGGTGACCACATTGTTTCAAGCGATGTTTTGAACATGACTGCTGGTTCAATCTTTGACCCAACTCAAACTATGGTAACTACTGCAGGTGACAAGCAATTAGTTAAGACTGTTGCTTGGTACGACAACGAATACTCATTCACTTGCCAAATGGTTCGTACTTTATTACACTTTGCTACTCTTTAATCATTAATTTAAATTAACTGATTATAGTTAAGTGGTAATTGAGAAGGCGGAGGGAGATTCTTCCTTCCGCCTTTTTTTGAAGGAAAAATATCAAAATAATCGGAGGATTATAATGGCTAAATTAATCGTTGACGATCTTGATGTTAAAGGCAAAAAGGTTTTAGTACGTGTAGACTTCAATGTTCCAATTAAGGACGGCGTTATCGGTGATGACAACCGTATCGTTGCTGCACTTCCAACTATCAAGTACATCATTGAACATGGTGGTAAGGCTATTTTGCTTAGTCACTTGGGCCGTATTAAGTCAGATGCTGACAAGAAGGAATTATCATTAAAGCCAGTTGCTGAACGTTTAAGTGAACTTCTTAAGAAGCCTGTAACTTTTGTACCATCAAACGAAGGTAAAGAAGTTGAAGATGCTATCAACAACATGAAAGATGGCGACGTTGTTGTTCTTGAAAACACTAGATTCCAAGATATCGACAATGACTTTGGTAAGCGTGAATCAGGTAACGATCCTAAGCTTGGCGAATACTGGGCAAGTCTTGGCGACATGTTTGTAAATGATGCATTTGGTACTGCTCACAGAAGTCACGCTTCAAACGTTGGTATCGCAACTGCTATGAAGGAAGCTGGCAAGCCTGCAGCAGCTGGTTACTTGCTTGAAAAGGAAATCAAGTTCTTAGGTGATGCTGTTGAAAACCCAGTACACCCATTCGTAACTATTCTTGGTGGTGCTAAGGTTTCAGACAAGATTGGTGTTATCGAAAACTTAATTCCTAAGTCAGACCACATTTTAATCGGTGGTGGTATGGCTTACACATTCTTAGCAGCTCAAGGCCACAGCATTGGTAAATCATTATTTGAAGCTGACAAGGTAGACCTTGCTAAAGAATTACTTGCTAAGGCTGGCGACAAGATCGTTCTTCCTGTAGATAACGTAGCCGCAACTGAATTCTCAAATGATGCTTCACGTGAAGTTGTTGGTGATGATATTCCTGACAACATGATGGGTCTTGACATCGGTCCTAAGACTGTTGAAAAGTTCAAGGAAATCTTGAAGGATGCTAAGACTGTTGTTTGGAACGGCCCAATGGGTGCATTCGAAATGCCTAACTTCGCTGAAGGTACTTTGGAAGTTGGTCGTGCATTGGCAGACCTTAAGGATGCAACTACTATCATCGGTGGTGGTGACTCAACTGCTGCTGCTAAGCAATTAGGCATTGCTCCTAAGATTACCCACATTTCTACCGGTGGTGGTGCTTCACTTAACTACCTTGAAGGTAAGGAATTGCCAGGTATCGCTTGCGTTTCAGACAAGTAATAGTAAGGAAAGGACAATAGATTAATGAGTCGTACACCAATTATTGCTGGTAACTGGAAGTTACATATGAATCCAGAACAAACTACTGAATTCGTTAACGCTGTTAAGGATAAGTTACCAGACCCAAGTAAGGTTGAATCACTTATTTGTGCACCTGCAGTTGACCTTGACGCTTTGAGAAAAGCTGCTGAAGGCTCAAACTTACATATCGGTGCAGAAAACTGTTACTTTGAAGACGAAGGTGCTTACACTGGTGAAACTTCACCTAAGGTCTTGAAAGAAATGGGTATGGACTACGTAATTATTGGTCACTCAGAACGTCGTGGTTACTTCCACGAAACTGATGAAGACATTAACAAGAAGGCTAAGGCAATCTTTGCTAATGGCTTGAAGCCAATCATTTGCTGTGGTGAATCACTTGAAACTCGTGAAGCTAACAAGCAAGAAGACTGGGTAGTTGCTCAAATTAAGGCTGCTTTAGATGGTCTTACTGCTGAACAAGTATCTTCACTTGTTATTGCTTATGAACCAATCTGGGCTATTGGTACTGGTAAGACTGCTTCATCAGACCAAGCTGAAGAAATGTGCAAGACTATCCGTGAAACTGTTAAGGACTTGTACAACGAAGAAACTGCAGAAAACGTTCGTATTCAATACGGTGGTTCTGTAAAACCAGTTAACGTTAAGGAATTAATGGCTAAGCCTGATATTGACGGTGGCTTGGTTGGTGGTGCTTCATTAGTACCAGAATCATTCTTAGAATTGGTAAACTACCAAGACTAATTCATAAAAAATAATTTAGATTAATAATCTAGAATTTTTAGGGTCAAATCATTAGATTTGGCTCTTTTTTATATAGTTTGATAGTTAAAAACAAGTTCGTTGATAAAGTAAATAAAAATGATCAAGCCATTGATAAATCACTTGATCATTTCACTATATTTTTTAATAGAAATTAAAGTTGTCTTGTTTAGAAAAATAGATGTACTAAGTTAAATAACAAATTATTAAGCTATAAGCTAGCTCTAAAGACATTATTTAGCTGTCTTTAAAGTAAAATAATAACATCTAGCCCTTGTATTTTTGGCTGAACGAAGTATAATAAGCTATGGAGATTAAATCAAATTAGATTTAACCTTCATTATTCAGTCTCTGCCTAATAATTCCTTATTACTTAATAAATATAAACTTTATGGCAGAAGATACATCTATATCTATATCACTTTCTAGAAGAGCAGTTATGAAAATTTTCATGACTGCTTTTTTTGTTTAATTTGGATTTACCTCAAATCCAATTGGCGGAAAACTAGGCAGTTTCAAAGGCGTAACATGCCATTGTGTAAATAGAACGGATGTCAAAAGAATAAAGGGGACGTCTTCAGGCTTAGTAATATCACAAATTAAAACGCCTCCGCGATCTCCCATGATTGTTTGGACACTTGCTACACTCTTGATTCCAGAACGAAAAGTATAAGTACCACGTTTAATACTACCTGTAACAATATACTTTAATTGGGTCAAATAGAATATGTTTGCAGTAGGTGTGTTTAACTTTTTTACGCCTACTAAAGAGTGGTTGACGACATCAATTGTGAACGAAGCAATTAGGCCCGCACCATCAGAAAACAGACGTCCCACTTCCTGTTTACGGAAATTATTTAGATATAAAGTGTGATTTGGATTATCAAGATTGCCTTGAATAAAAAATTCAGCTTTTCCATTTTGATTAAGCACAGGAATTTGACCGTAATCCTTTTCCTGATTAAGTTCTAGCCAAAATCGCATACTTACTCACCTCATAACTTTAAATATTGTTATTATCTGCAATAAATTTATTTAAAATATAAGCTACTCCATCTTCATTGTTTCTCTTGGTGACTACCTGAGCTATTTTCTTAATAGCTGGAATCGCATTGCCCATCGCAACGCCAGTACCTGCTGCTCGGATCATACTCTCATCATTTAAATTATCACCGATTGCAGCGATTTCCTCAGGCTTGATACCTTTTAACTTGGCATAATCAAGTAAGGCAAGACCTTTTTGAGCATGTTGGTCATTGATTTCAATATTAGAAGATGAACTTGAAGTTACTACTAGATCGCCCATTGTAGCGATTTCTTTTTTGATATCGGTAAAAGCTTCATGTCCCCGAGAGTCAAAAGCAATGATTTTCATTACTTCTATTTTAGGATCTTGCAATAAATTATCGAAACTGTGGATTTGTTTCATATTCATAATAGTCTTATTACCAGCAGAAATTGCTACAGCTTGACGAAAATCAAGTAGAGGATTTAGATCTACCATTAAATGAGCTACATTTGAAATACGTTGATCTAGATTTTCACTATAAACCTGATTGGCAGTTAAAATTTCAAAGTAAAAGCCTGCTCGATGTAGTAAATGCACTAGCTGTTGTGCTTTTGCCTTGGGAATGCTGTGTTTGATCATTAATTGCTCATTTTCGTCAAAAACCAGGGCACCATTAAGATTGATAAAACCGGTATGCAAATCAGCATCTTTGAGAACTGAACGTGATTCGCGTGGGGCCCGGCCAGTCGCAATTAAAAATTCAATGCCGCTACTTTGTGCATTTTTCACAGCTTTTGCATTAGCAGCAGAAACAGCCATCTCTGAATTAAACAATGTGCCGTCAAGATCACAAGCAACTAATTTGATCATAATTTCTCTCCCATTTAGTATTAAATTAATGATACCATAAAGAGGAGAAGAAAAGAGGGTGTAAGACTTGGCTAAAGAATTAATTGGCAACGATTGGGATCAAGTATTGGATCCTGTTTTTGCAAGTGAGAAATATCACGAATTGCATAATTTTTTAAAAGAAGAATATTCTACTAAACAAATTTATCCTGATATGTATCATATTTTTACGGCTTTTAAATTAACGCCGTTTGCTAAAACTAAAGTGGTAATTTTGGGTCAAGATCCATATCATAATCCTGGTCAAGCTAATGGAATGAGTTTTTCCGTCATGCCAGGTACAACTTTGCCGCCATCACTTAAAAATATCTATAAGGAACTCTATGATGATGTCGGAGCTCGGCCTGTTAATCACGGTTACTTAAAAAAGTGGGCCGATCAAGGTGTGCTTTTGCTGAATGCGGTTTTGACGGTACCGTATGGGCATGCTAACGGTCACCAAGGCAAAGGTTGGGAAGATGTGACTGATACTGCAATTAAGGCTCTGAGTGAGCGTGGAAAAGTCGTCTTTATTTTGTGGGGTCGATTTGCTCAAAACAAGATTCCATTAATTGATCAAAGTAAGAATTTTATCATTAAATCATCACATCCAAGTCCATTTTCGGCTGATCGAGGGTTCTTTGGCTCGCGACCGTTTTCGCGGTGTAATATGGCATTGAAGAACTTTGATGAAACACCGATTGACTGGCAATTGCCAGAAACGATAAGTAAATCTGATTTAGCATAAGAGGTAAAAAATGAGCGTATTTTCATTATTCAAAAAACAAGTTGAAGCAGCAAAAGATAAGAAAAGAATTGTTTTTCCAGAAAGCGATGATTTAAGAATTCTTACTGCCATAGCTAATTTGAAAAAAGATGGCATTATCGAACCAATTTTAATTGGAAATCCAGATGAGATTGCTAAGTTAGCTAAAGAAAATAATTTAGACTTAGCTGGTGTTAAGATCTATGACCTCAATCATTATGATGAACTTGATCAAATGGCAGCGGAATTTGTTAAAGCTAGACGAAAAGATACCAGTATTGCTGAAGCAAAGCTCAAGTTAGCCCAAGGTAATTACTTTGGTACCATGTTGGTGAAGATGGGAAAAGCAGACGGTATGGTTTCCGGTGCTGCTCACTCAACGGCTAACACTGTTTTGCCAGCTTTACAATTAATTCATGCAGCTAAGGGGATGCATCGAGTATCCGGCGCTTTCGTAATGGAAAAGGGCGATGAGCGTTACATTTTTGCCGACTGTGCCATCAATATTAATCCTGATGAAGAAACTTTAGCTGAAATTGGCTATCAATCTGCTCTGACTGCCAAGATGGCCGAAATTGATCCTAAGGTCGCATTTTTGAGCTTTTCAACTAAGGGTTCAGCCGAAGGACCAATGGTTGATAAGGTACATGATGCAGCAGCTATGTTCCAAAAGGATCATCCAGAAATTCCAGCTGATGGTGAATTGCAATTTGATGCCGCTTTTGTACCTGCAGTTAGTGAAAAGAAGGCTCCAAACTCAAAGGTAGCTGGACATGCGAATGTCTTTGTTTTCCCAGAATTACAATCAGGCAATATCGGTTATAAGATGGTTCAAAGATTAGGTGGCTTCACTGCTGTGGGTCCAATTTTGCAAGGTTTAGCAGCTCCAGTGAATGACCTATCTCGAGGCTGCAGTGAACAAGATATTTATGATTTAGCAATTGTTACTGCCGCACAAGCTTTAGCAAAGGATGAAAAGTAATGACAAAGTTAGAAATTAATTCTGCTGATGGAATGCAGAAATTAGGTGCATCCCTAGCCAAAACGGCCCAGCCCCACGATTTATTACTATTAAATGGTGATTTGGGTGCAGGCAAGACAACCATGACTCAAGGATTAGGACGAGCATTAGGCATACATCGGCCTGTTAAGAGTCCTACATTCACCATTGTGCGTGAATATCGAGAAGCTAAGTTGCCGCTCTTTCATATGGACTTTTATCGTTTGGAAAATGATGATTTATCCTCGATTGATTTGGAGGGCTATTTAGCAGAACCAGGTTTAGTGGTAATTGAATGGCCACAACTAGTAATGAATGATTTGCCAGATGAGTATTTGCAACTCACGATTACCAGAGTGGACGATAGTTGGGATTCAACTAAACGGGTTGTTGAATTTACTCCTCATGGTAAGCGCAATGAAGAATGGGTCAAAGCTGCGTTAACTGAATTTAATAAGTAAAGCAAAAATCTCTAGGATCAAAATTCCTAGAGATTTTTCATATCTGATAAACCAAATTTTTGATTGCTTCATCACCAAATTGCTCTTCTTGCTTGATTAAAATCCCAGCACATGCTTCACTATCACTTAATGCGTTATGGTGGTGCCACAATTCAACGTTTAAGGCCTCAGAAACTGTGTCTAATTTGTGGTCAGGCAGTTCTGGTTCGAGTAATTTACTGCTAGCTAAAGTGTCAATGACCAAATAGTGGGGCTCCTCAATACCGTAACGTGCCAGGCTTTGCCGCATGACATTAGTATCAAAGCGAGCGTTATGTGCGGCTACAAGCATTCCTGGTTGATACAACTCTTTAATGTGGGGCCAGACCTCTGCCATTGTTGGAGCGTTTTTAACGTCCTCAGCTGTAATTTGATGTACTTGAATATTTCGCGCGTCAAATGGCATTTGAGGATTAATTACTGTATAAAAGCGATCAACAATTTTATTATTTCTTACCATTACCAAAGCAAGTGAACAGGCACTTTCTGGATAATGGTTGGCTGTTTCAAAGTCCATTGCAATAAAATTCATAAAATTCTCCTTTTAAAAAAGTATATCATTAATATTAATGAAGCTAACGCCTTTATGCGGTAAAATAAAACAAGAAACTTTAAGGAGGCAACAGCGTGGAATTACTTGATTTGAAAGAAAAAGGGATTGATATTAAAGAGCAAATCCCATTAAGCAGATATACTTTTACTAAGACAGGTGGACCAGCTGAATATTTGGCCTTTCCTAAGACGACTGATGAAGTAGAACAATTAGTAAAAGTCACACGTGAAAATGAAATTCCATTAACAATTATTGGCAATGCCTCAAATCTAATCATCCGTGACGGCGGAATTGATGGGTTAGTAATTATTTTGACTGAATTAAAAGAGATTAAAGTAGAAGATAATCAAGTTACAGCTGATGCTGGTGCACGGATTATCGATGCAGCTTTTGTGGCTGCTCATCATGGTTTGAGCGGAATGGAATTTGCTGCTGGAATTCCTGGTAGTATTGGCGGTGGTATTTTTATGAATGCTGGTGCCTATGGCGGTGAGATGCAAGAAGTAGTGCAAAGCGTTAATGTTTTAACCAGAGCAGGAGAATTTAAAACATATTCAAACGCAGAAATGAACTTTTCTTACCGGCATTCATTAGTTCAAGAAAATGGCGATATTGTATTAAGCGCCACTTTTGCACTCAAGTCAGGCGATAAGTTAGAGATCTTAGATCATATGCATTATTTAAATGCTTTACGTCGTTATAAGCAGCCACTTGAATATCCATCTTGTGGCAGTGTCTTTAAGCGGCCTACTGGGCACTTTGTTGGTCCGATGATTATTAAAGCTGGTTTACAAGGTAAACAAATCGGTGGCGCTCAAGATTCAATGAAACATGCAGGTTTTATCGTGAATAAAGGCGGTGCTACTGCAACAGATTATTTGAATTTAATTCATTTGATCCAAAAGGTAATTAAAGAAAAGTTTGACATTGACTTACACACAGAAGTTAGGATTATCGGCAAAGAAAAGTAAAATATTTTAGCAAAGACAAGCTACAGGCTGGAAGGCTTGCAGCTGTTTTTTATGTGAGGGATGGAAATGGATATTATCAAACTAAAACACATCACCAAAAAATATGATGATGGGTTTGTAGCATTAAAAGATATAAATTTAACTATTGAATCTGGTAAATTTTATTCACTACTTGGTCCTAGTGGCTCGGGAAAATCGACAATTTTGCGAATTATTGCTGGCTTTACTCAGCCATCTAGTGGTCAAGTCCTCTTTGATGGTAATGATATTACTGACCTTGATGCTTCAAAAAGACATATCAATACAGTTTTTCAAAATTATGCTTTGTTTCCACACCTGGATGTTTTTCAAAATGTGGCGTTTGGCTTGAAAATTAAGAAAAGACCAATGAGTGAAATCAAGCCAGCTGTTAAAGATGCTTTGCATATGGTTCGTCTAGACGGTTACGCTAACCGCGAAATTTCGGAACTTAGTGGAGGACAGCAGCAGCGTGTAGCTATTGCCCGGGCAATTGTTAATGAACCTAAGGTTTTACTATTAGATGAGTCGCTATCTGCTTTGGATAAACGTTTACGAAAAGACATGCAATTTGAATTACGGGCAATTCAGAAAAAGCTAGGCATTACCTTTATTTTTGTTACGCACGATCAAGAAGAAGCTCTATCAATGAGTGATGAAATTTTTGTTTTAAATGATGGGCAGATTCAACAAAGTGGTAATCCGGTAGCAATTTACGATGAGCCAGTGAATGACTTTGTAGCACGTTTTATTGGTGACTCCAATATTTTATCTGGTCGAATGATTCATGATTACGAAGTGGAATTTGCTAATAATAAATTTAAATGTGCCGATGGTGGGATGAAGCCTAATGAAAAGGTTGAAGTAGTTATTCGTCCCGAAGACTTGGATATTGTTAAACCAGAAGATGGGAAGATTGTGGTTACAGCACAGACGCAATTATTTTTAGGTGATCACTTTGAGATTAAGGCAATTGATGCCAATGAAAATGAATGGCTGATCCATTCTACTAATGGAGTTAAATTGGGACAACGTGTTGGGCTCTTTTTTGATCCAGAAGATATTCACGTCATGCGGTTAAATGAAAGCCAACACGATTTTGATGCTCGACTAGAAAAGTATGAGGCGGATGAAAATGAAAAATAAAAAGATGTTTTTTATGATTCCATATCTGCTGTGGATTATTCTCTTTGTCATTTTGCCGATTTTATTGATTCTCTGGTATTCGTTTACTGATAGTAATAACGCATTCACGCTCAGAAATTACGTTGAATTTTTTAAAAATGGTACCTTTTTAAAAATGATGCTTAACTCATTTTGGTATGCATTTTTGATCACCTTGTTGACGTTGGTAATTTCGTATCCGGCAGCGTATTTTTTAATTAAAATGAAAAACCAGCAGCTGTGGCTGTTATTGATCATTTTGCCAACATGGATTAATTTGCTGCTTAAAGCATATGCATTTATTGGCATTTTAGGTAATGACGGTTTAGTAAATAAATTTTTACATTTATTTGGTATTGGTCCCGTAAATATTTTGTTTACTGATTTTGCTTTTATTTTTGTGGCGACTTACATTGAAATTCCGTTTATGATTTTGCCAATTTTTAATGCGATTAAAGAGATTAATCCTGCAGTCATTCATGCCTCTGAGGATTTGGGTGCTAGTAAATGGCAAACTTTTTGCTATGTTTTATGGCCGCTTTCTCGTCCAGGAGTTGAAAGCGGCGTTCAGGCCATCTTTATCCCATCATTGTCATTATTTATGTTAACAAGGCTGATCGGCGGCAATAGGGTAATCACATTAGGGACTGCTATCGAAGAGTATTTTATGACCACAATGAACTGGAATATGGGGGCCACAATTGGAGTAATTTTAATCGTGCTGATGGTGGTAGTCATGTTGATTACTAGCAAAAAGGCTAGAAGAAAGAAGGTAGATTTATGAGAAACAGACATTTAATCGCTAAGATCTATCTTGTTTTTACTTTGATCCTATTATATGTACCCATTTTTTATTTGATTTACTTTTCATTTTCTAGTGGTAAAAACATGAATAAATTTGAGCACTTTACATGGGCTCATTATCAGACTTTATTTCAAGATAATCGCTTATTAGCGATATTTTTGGAAACTATCCTACTAGCGCTGTTGTCCAGTTTAATAGCAACAATTATTGGGACATTTGGTGCAATTGCAATTGCTGCGATGAAAAAAGAATCTAATAAGAAAACAACCTTAGCATTAAACAATGTCTTAATGGTGTCACCTGATGTAATTATTGGTGCTAGTTTTTTGATCTTTTTTACAGCATTGGGAATTGGCTTAAATTTTGGTTCTGTATTGTTAAGTCATATTGCCTTTTCTATTCCGATTGTGGTTTTGATGGTCTTGCCGCGACTTAATGAAATGGATATGTCGCTTATTGATGCAGCACGTGATTTAGGGGCGAATTCATGGCAGGTTTTTAGTGATGTTTTAATTCCAGTTATTATGCCAGGCATCTTTTCCGGTTTATTTATGGCGTTGACCTATTCACTAGATGATTTTGCCGTAACTTTTTTCGTTACTGGGAATGGTTTTTCAACTCTTTCAGTTGAAATTTATTCTCGGGCACGACAAGGAATCGATCTTGAGATTAATGCTTTAAGTACCGTAATGTTCATTTTTGTCTTGTTGCTTGTAGGAATCTATTATTTTATTACTACTAAAAAGGGCAGAAAGAAAAATCATCGTGTGATGGGAGGCCTAGTTAAATGAAAAAGATTATGATGGCAATTGCAGCTATTTTAATTGCCTGTGCAGGCCTTTGGGGTTTATCCCATCATTTGGAGAAATCGTCTATCGGGAAAAATAAACAAAACTTGATTATCTATAACTGGGGCGACTATCTAGATCCAAAGTTAATAAAAAAGTTTGAAAAGCAGACAGGTTATCATGTTGTCTATGAGACCTTTGATTCCAATGAAGCGATGTATACCAAAATCAAACAAGGCGGAACGGCATATGATTTGACCATTCCTTCTGAGTATATGGTAACTAAAATGCGCAAGGCTCATTTGCTTGATCAGTTGGATCAAAAGCAAATTCCTAATTTGAAATATATTGGCAAGAGTTTTTTACATAAGTCATTTGATCAAAATAATGATTATTCTGTGCCATATTTCTGGGGGACACTAGGAATTGTTTATAATGATAAATTCGTCAAGCCAGGAGCAATTAAGACTTGGAATGACCTGTGGAGTAAAAAGTATCGTAGGCAAATTTTACTAGTTGATTCAGCTAGGGATGCAATGGGGATGGCATTGGTTTCTTTAGGATATTCAATGAATACCACATCTAGTATTAAACTACATTTGGCACAAACTAAGCTTAATAGTCTGGGACCCAATATTAAGGCGATTATTTCAGATGAAATGAAGATGTACCTAGTGCAAAATGAGGCAGCAATTGGCGTTACCTGGTCTGGTGAGGCTTATGAAATGATGGAACAAAATCCTCACTTGCATTATGTTGTGCCTAAGCAAGGATCAAATTTGTGGTTTGATAATTTTGTTATTCCAAAAACTGTACAAAATAAAAAAGCTGCACTTAAGTTTATTAATTTTATGCTTGAACCTAAAAATGCAGCGCAAAATGCGGAATATGTTGGATATGCAACCCCAAATACCGCAGCCCAAAAATTATTGCCGAAAAAAGTTAGAGATGACCGGCAGTTTTATCCTACTCAAAGTACGTTGAAGAATCTACAGGTCTTTAGAGATTTAGGTCCTAAGAAGACCCAAGAATATAATGACCTATTTTTAGAATTTAAAATGTATGCACGGTAAATTGGGGCGGTTATAATTAAAGAAGAAAGGAGCAATCAATGCATTTTAATATTTCTAATCTGTTTACTTGGAATAATTTCTCCATTGCTTTAGATATTTTAATCATTTGGTATTTAGTTTACCGTTTGATCATGATGATTCGTGGTACCAAAGCAGTACAACTGGCAAAAGGGATCGTCTTTATCTTTATTGTTAGAATTATTGCCGGCTTACTGCAACTGCATGCGGTAACTTATATTGTGGACCAAATTGTTTCTTGGGCAGTAATCGGAATTATCGTTATTTTCCAGCCGGAAATTCGTCGTGGACTAGAGCGGCTAGGACGCACGCCGATTTTTAATGGCCGAGGTGAGAGTGCTCATACACAGTCGGTTAAGATGGTGCAGGAGCTCGATAAAGCGATTCAATACATGTCTAAAAGAAGAATTGGTGCCTTAATCACGATTCAACAAGATACGGGGCTAGATGATTATATTGAAACTGGAATCAAGCTGGATGCGGATATTTCTGGTGAATTGTTAATTAATATTTTTATCCCTAATACGCCGTTGCACGATGGTGCGGTAATTATCAATAATAATCGAATTGCTGTTGCAGCAGCATATTTACCACTGTCAGATAACAGCATGATTCCTAAGCGTTTAGGCACGCGTCACAGAGCTGCCGTTGGTATTTCTGAAGTTACCGATGCGGTAACGATCGTCGTCTCAGAGGAAACTGGTGGCGTAACTATTACTAGAAACGGGCGCTTTTTAGTAGATTTGTCTCGTGAAGAATATTTGAAGTATTTGAATGCTCAACTTGTTCCTAAGGAAGAGAAGAAGGTTCCATGGATTCGTCGTGTGATTAATAAAGTCTGGAAATGGGGTGCAGATCGATGAAAGACTTTTGGGATAAACGCTGGGTAATCAGAATAATCTCATTGCTGTTTGCGATCTTATTAGTGGTTTACATTGACTCTACTCAAACAGGTTTTGTTACACAGGGTGAATCTAAGAAGACACGGCAAACTGCTAATGAAACGCAGACAATTAGTGTTCCTCTGCAAGTTTCGGTTAATACAGATAAATACTATGTTGTTGGTTATCCTGAAAAGGTTAAGATAACTTTGGAGGGTTCGAATGCGTTAGTTACTTCGACTGTTAATACTCAAAGCTTCCGTGCTTATATTGATCTAACTCATAAAAAAATAGGTAAGCAAACCGTAAAGGTAGAAGTTACGGGACTAAATAGTCAATTATCTTACACGATTAACCCGGCAACAGTTAATGTTGATATTGAACGGCGAAAATCTCGTACCATGCCCGTTCAAATAGAGTATAATAAAAATGCTGTTGCTAATGGATATAATATTGGTATGGCTAGTGTTGATCCGCAGCAAGTTGAGGTTACTGGTGCTAGAAGCGAAGTAAATCAGATTGATCAGATCGTTGCCAAGTTGCCTTTACCTAATGGCATTAATCATGATTATGAGCGTCAAGTTATTTTGATAGCTGAAGATAAAAAAGGGCGTCAATTAAATGCAGTGATTAATCCATCTACAGTAAAAGCTAGTTTGCCAATATCGCTTTTCAAAAAGAAAGTTAAGCTAAATTTAAAGCCTAAAAATGAAAAAAATAATAAAGTCTATTCGGTTACTGCCAAGAATGATGAGGTAACACTGTATGGACAAAAGGAAACATTAGCAAAGATTAAGCAGTTGGATGTTGATGTAGATCTGAAAGGGATCTCATATTCAACTGTAAAGAATTACCCTTTAGTTTTACCTAAGGGAGTTGTTCGCGTTGATCCTGAAAATGTACAGATATCAATTAAAGTAAAGAATGCAAATAATTAATTTGAGAAAGGTTGTTTATTAAATGTTAAAATATTTCGGAACTGATGGTGTTCGTGGCGTAGCTAATCAAGGCTTAACTCCAGAAATGGCTTTTAAATTAGGTCGTGATGGTGGTTATGTTTTAACTAAGAACAAAAAAGACGGCGAACAAGCTAAGGTCTTAGTATCTCGTGATACTCGTATTTCAGGCCAAATGCTTGAGTATGCCTTGATTTCAGGCCTTCTTTCAGTTGGGATTGAAGTGCTTGAGGTTGGCGTAATTACTACTCCAGGTCTTTCATACTTAGTACGAGCACAAGGCGCCGATGCAGGGGTGCAAATTTCAGCTTCACACAACCCTGTAGAAGATAATGGGATTAAGTTCTTTGGTAGCGATGGTTTGAAGCTTTCAGATGAAATGGAAGGCGAAATTGAAAAATTAATTGACGCTAAGGAAGATAAATTACCTCGTCCATCTGCTAAGGGATTAGGTACTGTAACTGACTTCCACGAAGGTTCAGCTAAATACTTGCAATTTATTGAAAATACTATTCCAGAAGACTTGGGTGGAATTAAGGTAGTTATTGATGGAGCTAACGGTGCTTCAAGCGCATTGATCTCAAGACTGTTTGCTGATTGTGGCGTTGACTTTACTACTATTGCAACTCACCCAGATGGTTTGAACATTAACGATCATGTTGGTGCAACGCATACTGAAAAGTTACAAGAAGAAGTTGTTAAGCAAGGTGCTCAACTTGGTTTAGCCTTTGATGGGGATGCTGACCGTTGCATTGCTGTTGATGAAAATGGTAATGAAGTTGATGGTGACCACATCATGTACGTACTCGGCTCATACTTGGCAGAACATGGTCGTTTGAAGAAAGATACCATTGTTACTACTGTAATGAGTAATCTTGGTTTTACTAAGGCTCTTGAAAAAGAAGGCTTGAAGAATGTTCGTACCCAAGTTGGTGACCGTTACGTTTCTGAAGAAATGCGTGCTCACGGCTACAATCTAGGTGGCGAACAATCAGGTCACGTTATTATGAGTGATTATCATAATACTGGTGATGGTATGTTAACCGGTTTGCATTTAATGCTCGTAATGAAGAAGACTGGTAAGTCATTAAGTGAACTTTTGAAAGACTTTAAAGATTACCCACAATGCCTAGTTAATGTTCCGGTTGCTGACAAGAAGAGCTGGAAAGAACACCAACCAATTCTTGATGAAATTGCTGCAGTGGAAAAGGATATGGCTGGAAATGGTCGTGTACTTGTTCGTCCATCAGGTACTCAAGACTTGCTTAGAGTAATGGCTGAAGGACCAACTCAAGAAGAAACTGATGCCTATGTAGACCGTATCGTTAAAGTGGTCGAAAAGGAAATGGGTAAGTAAAATCCTAATTGAATAATCGATAAGTAAAAAGTCGTGAGTTAAATCACGGCTTTTTGTATAATTAATGCTAGATGTAATTTTTAAGATCCGAGGGGTTAAAATGGCTATTAAATTGATCGCGGTTGATTTAGATGGAACTTTATTATCAAGCAATAATACTATTTTGCCAGAAACGCAAAGAATGTTGCGTGTCGCAGTACAAAATGGGATTAAGGTTGTTTTAGCTACTGGACGACCATTATCAGGAGTATTGAACTTTGCTAAGCAATTAGGACTTGAAGGTGATGATCAATACGCAATCGTCTTTAATGGTGCAGTAATTCAAACAATTTCTGGTCGTGTTTTAATGAGTCAGGAATTGAATTATCAAGACTTCAATAATATGTTGCGTTTTCAGCGTTTAAGTCATGTAAATGTACATTTTGAGACGACTAAGTATTTCATTACAACTGATCGGGATTTATCTGTGCAAATGCAAATTAATGCGGCTTTGACCGATAATATTATGAAAGTTAGAGACCGAAAAGAAATTCCAAAAGATTTTACTTTTAACAAAGTCGGTTTTACTTCAACTGAAGGAGCTGACCAGGTAGAAAAACTGTGGAATAGTTTCCCCGACTGGGCTTTTCAGACTTATGACATTGTTCGCAGTTTTGACAGTATTATTGAATTAAATGCCTTGGGAGCTTCAAAAGGTAATGCTTTAATGGATTTGGCTTCACGGCTAAAAATTGCCCAAAAAGACGTGATGATTTTTGGTGATCAAGGCAATGATCTTTCGATGTTTTCTAATCCCAACTTCATGAAAGTAGCGATGGGTAACGCCATTAGTGAGATCAAAGATAAGGCTGATTATGTTACTGATGATAATGATCACAACGGGATTGCAAAGGCTTTGAAAAAATTTGTTCTTTAGTAAAAAATTTGGATTTAGAAGTGATGTTTTATGGCAGAAACTAAAGACGATCGTAATTCTGTTACCCAATCAGAATGGGAAGTTATGCGTATTATTTGGACCTTGGGAGAAGTCCGTACTGGCCAAGTAATCAAAGAACTACAAGGTAAAAAGGATTGGTCCGATTCCACAATTAAAACGCTAATGCGGCGTTTAGTGCAAAAGGGCTTGCTAAAGACGCGTAAAGAAGGCCGGTGTTTTGTTTATAAGCCGACTATTAGTCAGCGCAAAATGATGTCTGAAGTTACTTTACATATGATGCAAAACATGTGTGATATGCACAAGGGTGAGGTATTAATTCAGTTGCTAAAAGAAGCACCGCTTTCTAAGGGCGATATTAAGACGATGCAGCAAGAACTTAAATTGAAAGAAAAGGATGCTCCTGACATGGTGCCTTGCAATTGTTTGCCATCTGAAAAAAGTAGATGTTAGGGGAAGATTTTTAGATGAAGAACATCGTCAAAATAATACTACGTTTGATAATGGTCGGCCTAGCCGCAGTATCTTTTTGGTTATTAATGACTAGCAATGTGAGTTTAAAAATAAACGATACACAGGCGATGGGCAAAGAAGTAATCAATCGAGTAGTGGATGACTCAGATAATCCTAATTTGAAGGCAGGGGTTGAGTTACTCGAAGCATCTGGTTTGGAAAAGACATTGTTAGAACAATTGCCGCCGAAATATCAAGTTAACTTATCGTATGCTGATCTATATAGATTGTGTGAAAAATATAATGATCAGGGAAAATTGACCACTAAAGATTTAGGCTTAACTAGTAAAAGTAAGTTGGAAGAAATTATCAATGAATATTTAGTCAAGCAAATTAATCATAAATTGAAGGAAGATTCAGAAGATGTGAACCATATTATTACAATTTATGAGTATTCAATTTTTGCAGTGGCTTTGTTATTTTTGTTAGCCGCAATTTTGATTTTATTTGGTCGCTCTTCGGCGTCAATTCCACTAGCACTAACTACTATTGCTTCATTTGTGGCATTGTGGCTTGCCTCAAATGAGGCGATGACCGCATTGCAAAGTCGAGTTTATAGTGGCATTCTTGTAACTTTGTCGCAGGAGATTTGGGTTGGCTTAACAGTTGGAATTATTACGGCGATTATTTGGCCGGTTATAAATAGACTAACTAAGAGGAAGAAAAAGTAATGAAAAAAATTCTGTTTGTTTGTCATGGCAATATTTGCCGCTCACCAATGGCAGAGGCCGTGATGCAATATTTGTTAAAAGAAAATAACCTAGCAGATCAATATACTGCTGAATCTAAAGCAACTACGCAGGATGCTTTAGGTCATGGGATTGATGCTCGTGCACAACGGGAATTAGTTGCAAAACATATTCCATATGATCGTGGTCATCGTGCTAGTCAAATGACTCGCTCAGACTATGATAATTATGAATATTTAATCTGCATGGATGAAGAAAATTTCGCAGATATGAATCGCATTACTGGTGGAGACCCAGAGCATAAAGAACATAAAATTTTAGAGTTTGCTGGCTCTTATGCTGATGTCGATGATCCTTGGTATACAAATGATTTTGAAACAGCATATAATGAAATTTATCGTGGCTGTGAAGGCTTAATTAAGAAATTAACGAAATAAAATAAGATGGGCATCGAGCTCATCTTATTTTTGTACAATTAAACGGACAACATTTTCAGTTGTGCGGGTTACGTTTGTTGGTCCATCTTTTAGGGCTTGCTCAATATCTTCTGCTTTAGCAAGAATCCCGAAAATAGCGGTAAAACCCTCATCGTAGAGTTGATCAATACCTTGACCTAAATAGCCTGCTAAAGAAATAACTGGTACGTGATATTTCTGGGCTATTTTGGCAACTCCGAAAGGGGTTTTACCAAACTTAGTTTGAAAATCAGTTCCGCCTTCGCCGGTAAAAACATAGTCAGCGTCTTTGATCTTTGCTTCAAGCTTAGTTTCTTGGGCAATTAATTGCACGCCTGGATGAATACTGGCGTTAGTAAAGGCGATCAGGCCAGCGCCTAGGCCGCCAGCGGCACCACTACCAGAAATTTGGGCGACGTTTTTATCAATAGTCTGTTCAATTACTTGTGCATAGTGAGATAAATTTTGATCTAGAATTTTAACAGTTGTATCATCTGCGCCTTTTTGTGGGCCGAAGACGCTACTTGCACCATTAGGTCCAGTTAGAGGATTGGTTACGTCACTGGCTAATAAAAATTTGGTATCTTTAATACGAGGATTAATTGAAGAAAGATCAATATTAGCAATTTGATCTAAAGCACCGCCTGCTAACTTTTGGGTGATTTCATGATGATTTTGATCAAAAAATTTAACACCAAGTGCTTGTGCCATACCAGCACCGCCATCATTAGTACTGCTGCCACCAAGGCCGATAATAATCTTTTTGACGTTGTGCTTCAAAGCTGCGTTAATTAATTCGCCGGTTCCATAAGTTGTAGTCTTTAAAATTGTTTCGGGAGTTCGTTTACTTTTTGCAACATAGGAGAGACCACTAGCTTGTGCCATTTCGATGATTGCAGTTTGTCCATCACCTGAGATGCCATAATAAGCTGATACTTTTTGATTAAGCGGACCGGTAACATTTATTTGGTATTTTCGACCGTTTGTAGCATCAACGAGTGAATCAGTTGTACCTTCGCCCCCATCGGCCATTGGTACCGCAATTATTTGTGCATTGGGAATAACTTTTTGAATACCATTTTTCATTGCAATGCAGACTTCTTTTGCTGTCATGCTTTCTTTAAATGAATCAGGTGCAAGAACGAATTTCATTTTAATTACCTCGCTTTTTAGTTTATTGTAAAATATTTTGCATTTTTTCACAAAATTATATTGACACCGCTTACAATATTGGCTATTATAATAACTGTAAGTGAGCGGATTACTGATACGATCAGGTCTTAGCTATTACAAATAATGTTGCGTTGGTATATCATTATTTGTGATAGCTTTTTCTTTTTTTGCTAAGGTGGTGAATTATTATGAAATTTCTTAAAACATTTAATAATAGTGCTGCCTTAATTGAAAATAACCAAGGTCAAGAAGAAATAGTCCTAGGCAAGGGCGTAGGATTTGGTCTAAAAAAAGGTGATCCTGTTGATGAAAGCAAAATTGAACGTCGCTTCGTTACAAAAGACGAAGTGGATCAAGTTAAGGGCTTTGATCCTAAAACAATTGAAGTAACTAATAAGGTACTTCAGCTGGTCGAACCTCTGCTTCAGATTAAGTTCAATGACTTTCAGTATCTTGCTTTAGCAGATCACATTGATTTTGCAGTTACGCGAATTAAAGATCATATTGATATAGCTCCCGCTAACAATAGTTGGGAAGTTCAAAATCTTTTTCCAAAAGAATTTGCGGCAGCTAAAAAAGTGGTCAATCTAATTAATCAGGAGATGCAGATTAAATTGCCGCAGAGTGAGTCGGTTTTGATGACCTATCACCTGGTTAATGCTAAGAGTGATGTTTCTCAAGTACAAGAAACAATTCAGATTACAAATTTGATTCGTGGGATAATCGATATTATTCAATTGCAATATTCAATGCAACTTGATACGAGCTCCTTTAACTATAGTAGGTTTGTTTCGCATTTGCGCATTTTGTTAGTTAGATTTTTACGAAATAAGCAAAAGGAGGAGGCTTCACTTGATCCTGCAATGCTAGGTTTTATGAAAATCAAATATAGCAAAGCGTATGAGACAGCGGAGCGGATAACCACTTACTTACATGCAAAAATGGGATGGGATTTAGATTCAGATGATGAATTTTATCTTGTTTTACATATTTGGCGCGTAACTAGTCGTCAAGATAATTAAATATCTAAGTTACTTAGGTATGTTACTAAGAAGATTAGGCATGAACCCGAGTTACTGAAAGACGTTGAACATTTATGTTCTTTAGTTTTTGAGTAGCTTGGGTTTTTATTTTGAGGGAGGAAAGAAAAATGGCTAAGAACTATGATGAATTAGCCAAGACCATCATTCAAAATGTTGGTGGCAAAGATAATGTGACCAGTGTTGTTCACTGTGCAACTCGTTTGCGTTTTAAATTAAAGGATGAAAAAAAGGCTAACGATGATGTTTTAAAAGATACGGATGGTGTTGTAACCGTTGTTAAAGCTGGTGGTCAGTATCAAGTGGTCATTGGTAATGAAGTTGCTGATGTTTATGATGCTGTTGTCAAAGAAGGCGGCTTTAATGGCGGTGGACAAGTTCCTGATGATGACGTTGAAGATAATTCTAGCTTTGTGGATAAAGCCGTTGCTTTGATTTCAGGCATTTTTACAGATATTCTAGCTCCACTTAGTGCTGGCGGTATTATTAAAGGTCTAGTAGTTTTAGCAGGTGCAATGGGATGGCTATCTACTAAATCAGGTACTTACCAAATTCTATATGCAATTGGTGATAGTATTTTCTACTTCTTACCAGTATTCTTAGGGGTAACTGCAGCACGTAGATTTCACATGAATCAATTTATCGGATTAGCAATTGGTGCAACCTTAACTTATCCAACTATGGTTCAATTAGCTGCAAGTAAGACTGTTCTAGGTACATTGTTTAAAGGAACGGCTTTTGCCTCAGAGATTCACACGACTTTCTTTGGCATTCCGGTTATCACGATGAATTATACTTCTACAGTTTTACCAGTATTATTTACCGTTTGGTTTGCTTCAATTATTGAGCACTGGGCTAAAAAGTGGATTCCATCAGTTGTTCAAATGTTCTTGGTTCCAGTTGTCACTATGATTATTGCTTTACCAGTTGCATTTATAGTAATTGGTCCTGTAATGACTTGGGTTGGGGACGCAATTGGTGCAGTGATGTCAGGTGTTTACAACTTTAGTCCAATTATTGCTGGTTTATTAATGGGTGCTCTTTGGCAAGTACTTGTTATTTTCGGTGTTCACTGGGGAATCGTTGCCGTAACTACTGCAGATTTAGCCGCATTAGGTTATGACCCAATTCTAGGTTTATACTGCATGGTTTGTTATGCGCAAATTGGTGTTGTTTTAGCTATTATTCGTCAAACTAAGGACAAAAAACTTAAAGAAACTGCTACTGGTGCATTTTTCTCAGGACTGTTCGGTGTTACTGAACCAGCAATTTATGGTATTACATTACCAAGAAAAACGCCGTTTGTTTTAAGCTGTATTGCTGGTGCAGTCTCAGGTGCAATCATTGGTGCCTTTCATTCAGTATTGTACATTATGCCATCAATGGGATTCTTTGCAATTCCGGCCTACATTAATCCTAAGGGAGGATCAATGACAACAATTGTCGGCGTAATTATTGCCGGTATTGTAGCATTTATAGCTGGTTTTGCACTTCAAATGCTCTTTGGTAAAAAATCAGTTGATGCTGAATATAATAAAAAACAAGCACAAAAAGTTGCTGACGCCGCTAATGAAGCAGCTAATATTACTAAGAGTGCTCCTGTACAAGCAATTTTAAGTGAAGAAAAGGAAAATCCTTCAACCAAATTAGTTTCACCATTAGACGGTGAAGTAAAACCATTGTCAGAAATTAAAGATGAAGTATTCTCAAGCGGTGCAATGGGGGAAGGCGTTGCTATTGAACCAAGCGAAGGTGTGCTTCATGCCCCAGCTGATGGTAAGATTGCTTTAGTTTTCCCAACAGGACACGCTGTCGGACTTAACACTACAGATGGCGCAGAAGTGTTAATGCACATTGGAATGGATACCGTTAATCTGCAAGGTAAGGGCTTCAAGACTTTAGTAGAAAAAGGTCAAGAGGTTAAAGCAGGTGATCCATTGGTTAAATTTAATATTAAAGAAATTAAGGCTGCTGGCTATGAAGTGACTACTCCAGTTGTTGTTACGAATTCTAAGAAATATGAATCTGTACAGCAAGTAGCTCAAGGTGAAGTTAAAGTTGGTCAAGAAATTTTGTCTTTGCAAGGCAGTAACGCAGAAGTTAAAACAACTGGTCAAGTTCAAACCAATTAGTCTATAATTAATGTAAATGCTTTCAGAAAAGGAGAATCATAATGTCATTTCCAAAGAACTTTTTATGGGGCGGAGCAACTGCCGCTAACCAAATCGAAGGTGCATATGATGAAGATGGTAAAGGCCTATCAGTAACAGATATTACTACTGCAGGTAGCTTAGATGCACCTAGAATGTTGACTTACAAGTTAAATGGTAAGTTAGAAAAAACACCAGGAGTTCCAGGTGCGGGACTTCCTGAAGGGGCAGTTGGTGCAATTGATCCTAATGAATATTATCCTAACCATGTAGCGATTGATTTTTATCACCATTACAAAGATGATATTAAGATGTTTGCGGACATGGGTTTCAAAACCTTCCGTTTATCAATTGCTTGGACTCGGATCTTCCCTAAGGGTGATGAGGAAAAGCCAAATCAAGCTGGACTTGACTTTTATCGCAGAGTATTTGAAGAATGTAAAAAATATGATATTGAACCTTTAGTTACTATTTCTCACTATGAAGATCCACTTTACCTCAGTGAAAAATATCATGACTGGCAAGATCGTAAAATGATCGATATGTATGTGAAATATGCTAAGACTTTGTTTGAAGAATACAAGGGATTAGTTAAGTACTGGCTTACTTTTAACGAAATCAATTCAACCCTGTTGATGCTTAGTGCTTTTGGCAATAATGTGACTGATGATAAGGCATACCAACATGCATATCAGAAATTGCACTATCAATTCGTAGCTAGTGCTCGGGCAGTTAAGTTGGCTCATGAAATTGATCCTGATTATGTGGTAGGGAATATGATTTGTGGGATCGTTGATTACCCATTAACCCCAGATCCAAAGGATATTTTGGCTAACCGCCATATGTGGGAACAAAATATTTTCTACTGTGGGGATGCACAATGCAAGGGTAAGTATCCAACATTTGCTAAGCGTCTTTGGAAAGAACACAATGTTCACTTAGACATTACTGAGCAAGATAAGAAGGATATGTTGGAAGGTAAAGTTGATATGTACACCTTTTCTTACTACATGAGCAACGTTATCACAACTCATGAAGTAAAAGATAAGGTTGGCGGTAACTTCGCCGCTGGTGCTAAGAATCCATACCTTAAGTATTCAGAATGGGGTTGGGCAACTGATCCAGATGGCTTGCAATACTACCTTGAAGTTATGTATGACCGTTACGAAATCCCAATGATGGTAGTTGAAAATGGTCTAGGTGCCGTTGATAAGATTAGTGATGATGGTAAGATTCATGACGATTACCGCATTGATTACCTTAGAATGCACATTAAGGCAATGAATCGTGCGATCGAAGATGGCGTTGATGTCCGTGCCTACACTACTTGGGGCTGTATTGATGAAGTATCAGCTGGTACCGGTCAAATGTCTAAGCGTTACGGTTTTATCTATGTTGATCGTGATGATGAAGGTAAAGGTACTTTAGATAGAATGCCAAAGGATTCTTACTACTGGTACAAGAAAGTTATTGCTTCAAATGGTGCAGATTTAGATTAAAGCTATACTAGTTAAAAAGATGATGAGACAGCAGATCTCATCATCTTTTTATTCTAAAATTAGAAGTTTTGTGTACAGGGCTGAGCAATATTTTGATAAAAATGTCAATATACCATATAAAATTTAAAAGCGTATAATTAATTCTATCTGTTTTATATAGGAGTTGACATTTTGAATAGAAAACACAGAAAGAGATTTTGGGTGACGATTGGAATTATCGTTGCTGTATTAGTTGCGTTCATTGGAGTAGGAGAAGCATATTTTTTCAATGTGGCCTTTGTGCCTGGTAAAAAAGCTGTTTTGAATAAATACTCGAGTAAAAATAAAAAAGATCCGTTAGCGGAGAAGAAGCGCTGGTATGAAGATGCTAAAAAACAGAGATGGTATATTAAGTCTAATACTGGTGATTATCGGCTAGATGCAAATTATATTCCGAAGAAAAATTCTGATAAGGCGGTTGTTTTGTTGCACGGCTTTACCAATAACAAGGATACGATGGGACCGTATGCAGCAATGTTCCATCAAATGGGTTATAACGTGTTGATGCCAGACGCGCGTGCACATGGGCAAAGTCAGGGAAAATATATTGGCTATGGTTGGCCTGAAAAGTATGATGTGCGTAAATGGGTGAGAAAGTTGATTGCTGAGGAAGGCAAAAAGCAGAAGATTGTCATCTTCGGTGTCAGCATGGGTGGAGCCACGACGATGATGGCAAGTGGTATTAAGATGCCGAGCCAGGTTAAGGCTTATATTGAAGATTGTGGCTATACTAGTGTTAAGGATGAATTTTTGCATGAAGCTAAGGATATTTATCATTTGCCCGGTCCAGTTGGTCCATTTTTTGTGAATGGATTGAGTGTTATTGCTAAAGCAAATCTAGGCTTTTATTTAGGGGATGCTTCGGCGGTTAATTCTGTCGAGAAAAACAATAAGCCAATGTTGTTTATTCATGGTGGGAAAGATCCGTTTGTGCCGACGAAAATGGTTTATGCAAACTACAAGGCAGCTAAAGGGCCAAAACAGTTGTGGATTGCTAAAAAGGCAAAACATGCTCGTTCTTTTGAGACATACCCTAGAGAATATCAACGTCGTGTAAGTGAATTTTTGAAAAAATATGTATAAGAAAAAGGAAGGTGCGTGCCTTCCTTTTTGAATAGAATAATTTATTATTTCGTAGCATTAGCTGGCTTTCTTCTACCAACTAACCAAGTCAAAATCAAAGCAACAACTGCTTCGATAACAATCAAAGCAATTCTCATCGGTAATTTTGTGCTACCTAACCAAATATCTAAGATGATTGAACCGATAATCAAGATTCCCATCCAAATCCATTGAGCTTTATCAAAAGCAACACCGTATTCAACTTCACGACGTCTAATACCTGGTAAGATAGCACCCAAACCAATTAAGACAACTACGGCAACGATATTAATGATTAATTCATACCACCATAAGCCAGTTCCTTGCTTAACATCTTGTGGTGCAAAGCCAAGGATAGTTGCAGCAGCAGTGACTAATAGTAATAGTAAACCGACAAGCCAAGCTAACTTATCGTTTTTAATATAAACATATTGTGATGGAAACTTCTTGGAATTCTTTCTAATTCTCATAAATGAGTAGAAGATCCAGCAAGTAACACCTGGTGAAATGATTGAGTTAAGGTTTAATAACCAATTGAAAATATCATTCATATCAGGTAAGAAAATACCTAAGATCATAATGAATGATGAAAGAGCAACGGTTAGGATATAACCGTTAACTGGTAAGCCGTTCTTGTCTTTTTTGCGCAAGAATTTAGGCATGTACTTGTCGCCAGTATCTGAAATCAACATTCTGGTCATTGCGTCAAGTAAGACGGCAACCAAAGCACAGTTGAAGAACAATGATGTCCAAGCCCAGAAGTAAAGCAAGAAGTGGCCCATGCCGAATTGTTTACCTAACATATCGAAGAGGTAGTAAGCACCATTCATCTTCAAGTCATTAGGAATATGGTTAGCGTCGAAGTAAATACCTAAGGCAAATGAACCTAAGATAGTCAAGAAGGCAGTCATTACGGCTAAAGCAATCATGGCCTTAGGAAAATCAGTTTTAGGTTTTTTCATCTTGGTTACGTATGGTGCAACCAATTCACAACCATTCATGGCGTAAATCAACATACCAACTGTTGACCAGTAGTGTAAGTTGAAGTTAGGCACAATTGAATGGAAGCCAAAGTTTTTGGTTGCCATATGGCCACCAGATTTAACCAAGCCGAAGAAGGCTAAAATCACGAATAAGATAACCATGATAATCATCAATCCACCACCAATCGTGGAAAGAAATTCCATTGAGTTAGAAAAGTGGTGTTCGACAATGATAAAGACAATAAACACTACAAAGGTTAAAATTGCAAACAATGAAGTTGGAATCTTATCTTGGAAGTCTTTAGTTCCAGTTACAGCCCAACCCAAGTCAACGATAATTTCATTGGCAGAGTCAACTGCATAAGGAATGGAAGCAGCCCAATAAGTCCAAGCCGTGAAGTAACCTAAGAATTCACCGTCAGTACCACGTACCCATGAAGAAAGTCCGCCGCCTTCTTTATCAAAAGTAGAACCTAGTTGCCCTACCATTAGTGAATAAGGTGTGACATAAAGTAAACACATGATAATCCAAGAGGTGATAACAGGCATCCCTTGGTTTTGAAAGTTGTACATGATATCGTCTAAACCGATAACTGTACATAAAGCCATTAGGGTCAAAACAGGCCAAGTGATGGTCTTCATTTTATTTGTTGAAGTTAAATCGTCCAATTAATTCTCATCCTTCTCTTTAAAAACTTTTACTCTCTTAAAAGAATAAGAAGGCTGGCGATTTGTTTTTACACTTTTCGTTCATTTTTTCTCCTCATTGTGAAAGTATCTAAATAGATTCTAACTATTATATGTGTTGATGACTAGTGTTAAACGCTTTCTATTTTTTTGATAAAAATGCTTCACTTATTAAATGTAAGTGGTATAATAATTACTGACGAAAAGTAAGAGACTAATAAAGCAAATTGAAAGGAAGAAAAACGTATGACTGGACAAGTAATGGCAATTGGAATTATTATTTTGGCGTTGGGATTGTTAACTAGAGATAAGAAGCCGGTGCCTCAAAGAATAGAAAGACGTAGATAGAGGTTTAATATGGCAAAAACATCACAAATTATTCGTAATAAGCAAAAAGCAAAATATTCAACTAGAGAGTACACCCGTTGTGAACGCTGCGGGCGACCACATTCAGTTTATCGGAAGTTTGGTTTATGCAGAGAATGCATGAGAGAATTGGCTCATCAAGGTCAACTTCCAGGTGTTAAGAAGGCTAGTTGGTAAACTTCACAATGAATAGGAGGAATTGATTATGCAAGTACTTGTAGCAGGTGCAACAGGTCGTGTTGGTAAGGCTGTCATTAAAAGATTAGTTGATGAAGGATACGATGTAATTGCTGCAGCTAGACGTGAAAATGCTGTAGAAGTCGTCGATCCAGAACATGTGACTGTTCAACATTTAGATTTTCATGATTCATTGGCAAAGATTGAGGATGAAATTGGTCACCCAGATGCAGTGATTTTTGTAGCAGGTTCTCGTGGAAAGGACTTATTGCAAACTGACTTAAATGGCGCAGTTAAGCTGATGAAGGCTGCTGAAGCTAATGGCGTTAAGCGTTACGTTCAACTAAGCTCCGCCTTTGCGCTTGACCAAGACAAGTGGGCAGAAATTCCTTCTCTTGCAAGCATTATTGATTATGATATTGCTAAGTACTTTTCCGATGAATGGTTAATTCATAATACTAATTTGAATTATACGATCATTCAACCAGGTAACTTAATGGAGAAGCCAGCAACGGGTAAGACATCATTTACTCCAGAAGGTGGAGAAAATTCGATTGATGATGTTGCTCAGGTATTGGTTGATAGCCTAAAGTATGATAATACGATTCATCAAGTAATTATTATGCATGATGGGGACACACCAATTGATGAAGCATTAAGCAAAGTTAAATAATTTATAAAACGGGTCAAGTTTAACCCGTTTTTTTGTTAAAGTAAGAAGTAAAAAAGAGAGAAGAAATAGCAATGGATAAATTTCATTTTACTAAACGAGAAAAAATCTTTTTACTGCTTGCTTTATTGGTGCTAGTTGCATTGTTCATTTCTAGTTCAATGACTTATCAGCAGCAGGAAATTCATGACAATAAAATTAACCGTTATTTTGGCTGGTTAGAGAATATCGTTGCTGGCTGGAATTTTACTTACGGCGGTCGTATTCATAATGTGCAAGTTGATGGTCGAGCAGGGCTGACTCAATTTGTTTTACGCAAAATGGCTCACTTTGGTTCTTACTTTTTACTAGGTGGTTTTGGCTATTTAGGATTAAGAAGAATTTTCAAAATCAAATGGGTAGCACCAGTTTTAACTTGGTTTATGGCAATTGCATTTGCTGCGTTTGATGAATATCATCAATTTTTAACAGGTGATAGAACACCGAGCGTGCACGATGTAATGCTTGATGGAGCAGGGGCTTTAACGGCAATTTTGCTGATAATGCTAGTATTGTTTATTAAACACAGATTTTTTGACCAGAAAAAACAAGTTTAAATGGTTGACACCATTGAATTTTAAAGTACTGTGAGTTAAGATAATAACGTTAATTAATATTAGAAAAAAGAAAGAAGGATCCTTATGTCAGGACATTCAAAATGGCACAATATTCAAGGCCGCAAGAATGCGCAAGACGCAAAGAGAGGTAAAATTTTCCAAAAGTTATCTCGTGAAATTTATATGGCTGCAAAGAGTGGTGGTCCTGATCCTGATGGGAATCCTACATTACGTATGGTAATTGATAAGGCACGTTCAAACAACATGCCTAAGGATAACATCAAGCGTGCCATCAAGAAGGCCGAAGGTGGTTCAGAAGAACACTACGACGAAATTACTTACGAAGGTTACGCTCCAGGTGGTGTTGCAGTCTTTGTTGAAGCTTTGACTGATAACAAGAACCGTACAGCTTCAGACGTTCGTGTTGCTTTCACTCGTAACGGTGGTTCACTTGGTGCTACTGGTTCAGTTGCTTACATGTTTGACCGTAAAGGCTACATTGTAATTGATCGTTCAACTACTGATGCTGATGAAGATCAAGTATTACTTGATGTTATGGATGCTGGTGGTGACGATCTTCAAACTAGTGATGATGCATACGAAATCTACACTGATCCAAAGCAATTTGCAGGTGTACGTGACGCCTTAATTAAGGATGGTTACAAACTAGCAGATGCTGAATTAACTATGATTCCACAAAACACCACTCCAGTTCCAGCAGATAAGAAGGAACAATTTGAACATTTAGTTGATGCTCTTGAAGATAGTGACGATGTTCAAAATGTTTATACTGCAGCGGCTGATGAAGATTAATTAGTTAATGATGAAATAGCTTAGCCAATGGCTAAGCTATTTTTTTGTGTACTTTTTAATGATCTTTTAATATTGAAATGCTGTTAGATCAACGTTTTTTAGAGTTGAGAAAATTTTTTGTGTTTTTTTCAATTTCTCACAAAAAAATCGACTTTTTTTGCGTAATAAATAATGTGAGGCAAAAAAGGAGGATTTTTATGAAGATCAAAGAAATTGTCAGTGAATTATTGATTGAGGCAATTAAAGTTAAAGCAAGTGATATTTTCTTTTTCCCGAAAAAAGAAAACTTGATGGTTAAATTTCGGACCGGTAAGGGTCTAATTGAATATGCAGGTTTTACTTTGGAGACGGGAAAGGAAATTATCAATTTTTTTAAGTACAGTGCTCAGATGGATATTGCAGAACATCGTCGCCCGCAGGTTGGCGCAATGGCATATGAGAATGAAGGACATGAATATTTCTTGCGTTTATCTAGCTTAGGAGATTTTTCCGATCAAGAGTCGCTGGTTATTCGAGTCATCTATGGGATTGACCATAGTCAATATTTTATTCCAGAGCAGCTGGGAACAATTGAAAAGCTGGCTAAGAGTCGCGGATTGATTATTACTAGTGGTCCAACTGGCTCGGGCAAGACAACGACAATGTATGAAATTGCTAAGAAAATGAGCCAAAACAAAGTAGTGATGACAATCGAGGATCCTGTTGAAATTCATGAGTCTTCTTTTTTGCAAGCACAAGTCAATAACGAAGCGGGAATTGATTACCAAAACCTGTTAAAGGCGGCATTACGGCATCGTCCAGATATTTTAATTATTGGAGAAATTCGTGATCAAGGAACAGCACGTTTAGCAGTTGATGCAGCTTTAAGTGGACACCTGGTTTTTGCGACAGTTCATGCTAAAAGTACTTTGCAAACTATTTCTCGACTAGAGGGATTAGGTATTAGGTGTGACGAACTGACAAATTGTCTAACTGCAGTGTCGTATCAACGATTATTAGTCAGTCAAGGAAAATTAAAGTGCTTGATGGATATTGCGGCAGATTCTTTGCTAAAAAAAGAGCTAGGCAAATCGGTTCGTGGTGAATTCGTTAATTGGCAGGAAAATCTAGAGCGTTTGTGGAAAGGAGGAGAAATTAATCATGAAGTATATTGGCAATTCCAAAAAGGATAAGTTAAATGGCGAAGAACAATTGGCCTTTTTGGATTATTTAAAACATAGTTTAGATAATGGTTTTTCTTTGCTCAATTCAATTGAATTAATGCCGGCATTGTGGCCAAAAAGGCGTCAGTTGATGGAAAGAATGGCTAGTCGCATGAAAGAAGGAGCAAGTTTTAGTACTGAACTGCTTAAACTAGGCTTTTCTAAAACGACAGTAACTCAGGTTAATTTGGCTTTACAGCAAGGAACCCTAGTTGAATGTTTGCAGCATTTAGCAACGTTGAATCGACTAAAACAGGAGCAGATGAAAAAACTGCGGGCTGAATTATCTTATCCGTTGGTTTTAGCGATAATGATGGTGATTTTACTGGTCTTTATGCAATCGTTTATTTCGACACAATTCAGCGATAGCAGTGATCATTCAGGAGATATGGTCATGATTGGTCTGATCATTATTGTATTGCTGGGCTTATATTTTTTTGCTAAGATCGTTACTTTGCTCAATAAACAGGATTATTCATCAATGAAAAAACTGAGTAAATATCCGTTAATTGGGCAGGTAGTTATGCTGTATATTCATTATTTGTTGGTTTATGACATTGGACTGCTGCTAGCTAGTGGCTTTTCATTGCAGCGAATGTGCGAATATGCGGCAGATCAAGAGAAAGGTTCATTGCAGCAAGCACTGGGACAAAAGATAGGGCACGATTTAGCTGAAGGAAAAAATTTAGAAGAAATTATTAATGCAGAGGATTTTTTGCCTAATAGTTTATTAGTTTTATTGCAGACTGGCTCTGAGCGAAAGAGCTTGAGTAAGCGCTGTTTGTTATTAGGACGTAGCCTATTTTTGGATTTAACTGAAAAAATTGAGAAATTAGTCGTCAATGTTCAACCAGCTTGTTTTATTTTAATTGGCTTATGCATTATTGGAATGTATTTGAAGCTGTTATTACCAATGTATTCAATGATGCAAGGACTATAGAAAAAGTGACGTTAAAGATAAAAGTAAAAAAATAGAGTGAAGAAGAGGATTAAGTTAAAAATGAAAGAGAAGATGAAGAAGTATTTAGCAAACATTATGGCTAAGCGCCGCAAGCAAGAGGGTTTTACTTTGATTGAAATGGTTGTGGTAATTGCCATTATCGTGATTTTGATTTTGCTAATTGTGCCTAATTTGATTAATCAAAAGAAGAATGCTGAAACTAAAACTGCGGATGCATTTAGGACTACTGTGCAAACGCAAGTTGAGTTATATAAGGATAAATATGGTGAACCTAAAGATTTTGAAGATCTAAAAAAGGACGATTACTTAACTGGTGATCAAATTACTAAAGCTAAAAAGAATTTCACGTTAGACAGTGGCGAAGTTGTTGAAAAGAAATAAATTAGCCGGCTTTTCCCTACTAGAAGTAATAATTACACTTGGTGTTTGCTGTGGCATTTTGTTGATTGGTAGTTTGCAGTTAAAAAGATATCAAGAAAAACTGATTTTTGATAATACTGTTAAAAGAGTTACGACGGCACTTGATCAAACTTCGAGGTACAGTACGATCAAGGAGGTTACTATTGGCGTATCATATCTAGCTAGATCCAATCAAATTTTATTCTCTGGCGGAAAATATCACAAAAGTATTCCAGTTGATCAAAATATCAAAATTACTGGCTTGGATCATTTTAAATTCAACCTGACTGGTTATTCTAAACCAGGTACGGTGACTTTTAGTGGCTACGGAATGGAAAAAAGCCTGAAATATCAAATGCTGTGGGGGAGAGTAGCGGAATGATAAAAGTTAAAGGATTTCTAGTAATTGAGAGCTTTATAGCAATTATAATTGCTGTGATTGCTGTTAGTTGCTTTTATATAACTGTAGCTGAAAATCAGAAAAATGGTCGTGAGATGGAATTAAAAACAGATCGTGCTTATGCTTACCATATACTGACTAAAACTGACCTGGAGCAAGTAACAGTTCACGATCGAATTTATCAAAAGGCAGGACGTAATCATGTTTGGGATGCAACGACTAAACAAACTTTTGCGGTCAAAGAGTAAAGGTTTTATGTTAGCTGAAGCAATGTTTTCGCTTTTTATTACTATGATGGTGCTGCTAATTTTACAAAATTTATTGTTGAGTGTTAAAAAAGCAAACTTGAATCAAAATCAGCATGTCAATGAAGTAGCCTATGCTTATGTACAGCTAGAAAATTTTATGCGGGCTGACAAAATTAAGGCAGTGTATCCAGTAACTAAATTAGCTATAAGTAATAGTGCTTCCTTTAAGTGCATCGATCAAAAAGGCGATGCAACTACTTACCGAATTGAATACTATAAAAAGAACGTACTTAAAGTATCTGGTGCAGGGAAAGGCTATATGCCGTTATTATTTAACGTTGAAAAGGCTGCTTTTAAAACCACTAAAGATAGCATCATTATTAGGGTAACAGAGAAAAATAAGGGTGCATCAGATTTAGTTTTTCAGCTTGATGAGGAACAGGAAAAGAAAAATGCTAAAACCAAAGAAAAAGACGCATAACGTAAAAGGCAGTGCCTTACTAAGTAGTGTATTAGTTTTAATGACCACGCTTTTGTTTATCAAAATGTATCAAGATATTTATCATGCTAGCATGGAGAACAATCGCCTAATTATCGAATGCTTAACGGATGATTGACTTTCCTTGCACCTCTTTATCCCTTTCTATAAAATAATTAAGGTATGGAGGGACCGCTATGGAAAATTTTGAAAAACTTTTTAATCAGTTTTTAGACTGTGTGCAAACTTTGCAAACGGCATTAAATGTTTCATTTACAGAAGCCTTAGTAGAGACTTTTGATAACTTAGAAAGTGGCAAGATTAAGGTTGAAAATGGTGCACCGGATGAAAAAACAGTGGCTGAATTAAGTCAAAAGTATCAAGCAATAGATTATGACGAAATTAGCCAAAAAGAAAAGGCTCAAGTCTTTACTTTTCTAACTTTAAAGGCAGTTAATGATGATGGCTTTGATGTTAACCAAATGCCTACTCCACCTGCAATTGCTACAGTAGTAGCAATGTTGATGCATAAATTATTAAAAGATCAAAAGATGGAAATCGTTGATCCTGCCGTGGGTACAGGGAATTTGTTGTTTTCAATTATTTCTCAACTTAAGGCACTCAATCATTCTAAGGATAATTATCAATTGGTAGGGATTGATAACGATGAAGATATGTTAAGTTTGACAGATGTGGCTGCGCATCTGAATAATATTGACATTGAGTTATATCATCAAGACGCTTTAATGCCTTGGATGTGTCCTAACGCTGATGCAATTGTAAGTGATTTACCTGTAGGCTATTATCCAGTTGATGAGAATGCCAAGAATTTTGAAAATCAGGCTAAGAAAGGTCATTCTTTTGCTCATTTGTTGTTAATCGAACAAATTATTAATAATTTAAAGCCTAACGGCTATGCCTTTTTGGTAGTTCCTAAGTCTATTTTGTCAGGCAAGATTGGCGCTGATTTTATGCCATGGTTAACTAAGAAAGTTTACTTGAAGGCAATTGTAGAATTGCCAGATGATATGTTTAAGAACAAGTTTAATCAAAAATCGGTTTTAGTTTTCCAAAATCACGGTGATGAGGCTAAAGCAAGCGAAGTTTTACTTACCAAACTCGGTTCCTTGAAAAAAGAAGAGGCTTTAATTCAATTTAATGTTAAACTTAACGAGTGGTATGCAAAGATTAACCATTAATTGATAAAGCACTTATTTTTTTGAAAGAAGAGGAATTAATTTTTATGAAAAAAGTTTTGGCAATTAACTCTGGTAGTTCATCTTTTAAGTACAAATTATTCTCATTACCAGATGAAAAGGTTCTTGCCAAAGGAATGGCTGATCGTGTAGGTCTTGAAAATTCATCATTTGAGATTAAGTTAGCTGATGGTACTAAGCACGTTGAAAAAACTGAAATCCCAGATCAAGAAGCTGCAGTTAGCTTATTGATCAAGTTTTTAAAAGGATACCATGTTGTTGAAGAACTAACTGAAATTGTCGGTGTAGGACATCGTGTTGTTAATGGTGGAGAGTACTTTAAGGATTCTACTATTATTACTAAGGAAAATCTGCCTAAGATCTACGAATTGTCAGATTATGCTCCGCTTCACAATCCTGCTGAGGCTCGCGGAATTGAAGCTTTTATGAATGTTTTACCAAATGTGCCAGAAGTTGCGGTTTATGATACTACTTATCACCGTAATCTTGATCCAGTACATTATTTGTATTCACTTCCTTATGAATATTATGAAAAATATGGTGTACGTAAATATGGTGCTCATGGTACTTCAATTCGCTATACAGCACCGCGTGCTGCTAAATTACTAGGTAAAGATTTAAAAGACTTAAAGTTAGTCATCTGTCACTTGGGATCAGGCGCATCAATTACTGCAGTTAAGGATGGCAAGTCTTACGATACCTCAATGGGCTTTAGTCCAATTGCCGGAATTACAATGGCTACTAGAACCGGTGATATCGATCCTTCACTCGTGCAACATCTAATGAAGGTAGAGCATAAGTCGATGGATGAAATGATTTATATCATGAATAATAAGTCTGGTTTGTTGGGCTTGTCAGGAATTTCACCAGATATGCGCGATGTGCGTGAAAGTGATAGCGAACGGGCTAAGTTAGCAAGAAAAATTTTCATTAATCGTATTATTCGCTACGTTGGTGCTTATATTGCCGAAATGGGCGGCGTTGATGCAATTATCTTTACTGCTGGTATTGGTGAACATGATACTGGTGTGAGAAAAGCGGTTCTTGACGCTTTCGCATATATGGGTGTTGTTGTAGATAATGAAGCTAATGAAAGTGTTAGTGAAGGACTAATCACAAAAACAGATTCCAAAGTTGCAGGAATGGTTATCCCAACTAATGAAGAATTGATGATTGAACGTGATGTGGTACGTTTGACTAATATTGATTAAGCATTTTTATCGCATGTAATGTGTGTCTATGCTATAATGAATAAGTATCTCAAGGGGATGTTTTGGGATTCGACAGGCGTAGACCCGCATTGACTGCGGTTCGTAGGTTACGACTACGTAAAAACGTTACAGTTAAATATAACTGCAAATAACAAAAATTCTTACGCATTAGCTGCTTAATTTAAGCGCATGTGTTGCTCCTTGTCGGTTTACTCGTGGCTGACACCGAGTATCAACTTTAGCGAGTTACGTTTAACTACCTCACCTGAATAGTTAAAAAGAGTCTTAACAGGTTAGCTAGCCCATCCTAGCCCTGTTATATGGCGTTTTGAGCTAGTGAAGTTCAAGTAATATAACTATGATCGTAGAGGTCAGTGACGAGATGCGTTTGGACAGGGGTTCAATTCCCCTCATCTCCATAGATAACCGTTCTAGATGTTGTTCTAGAGCGGTTTTTTGTTTTGCTAAATCGTTTATCTACTATGCATT
>CAKNLX010000009.1 GCA_930989465.1 uncultured Lactobacillus sp.
GATAGCTAGCGGGTTTATTTTTTACTCTCACTTTGCGCACGCAATGTTGTAAGTTACGCGAAAGTTAGTGTAAGTTAATTGTAAAAGCTTAAGAAACTAACAAAGCCCTATATATCAAGGCTTCGAGCTACTTTAGCAAAAACTTTGCTCTCACTTTGCGCGCGCAATGTTGTAAGTTGCGCGAAAGTTGGCGAAAGTTAGTGTAAGTTACGAGAGCAATAGTATATAATTTATTTACACAAATAAATTTAAGTCATGAGGTGACATTAAATGGACTTTTTAAACTTCAAAGCAATTACACAAACTGGTAATTTTAAAACACCATCTGAAAATGAAAACATCGAATACAAAGAAGCTAGTTGGAAATTACCTAAATCATTTTGGGAAACTGTTAGCTCTTTTGCTAATACTTCAGGTGGAATAATAGTATTAGGCATAGCAGAAGATAAGAGTAAACATGAATTTAGTATAACTGGTGTAGACAATGTTGAAGACATTGAAACACAAATTTTCAATGATAATAACAATATTTCATGCCTTAATCGACCTGTAATCCAAAATAATGATGTTCAGATTTCTTTTTTTCAAAATAAAACTATTATTCAAGTAATAATTCATCCAGAACCCTTTAATACCCGTCCAATAACTGCTTTCGGTAAAGCATATATTAGAACTGGTGACGGAGATCAAGTAGCTACTAAAGAGCAACTTAAATATTTTACAGTTGAAAGTCAAAGCGAGATTAATACTCACTTACTCCCTTCGACCTATACAATAGAAGATCTAGATGCAGAAAGTATCAAAGAATATCGCAAAATAATTGAAGAAAAAGGTATTATTAATACTAATTCTCAACTTAGTGATCAAGATTTTTTATATTCAATTGGTGTTTTCAGAAAAGACCGATTAAGTAATTCAAATGAATATCATCTTACAGATAGTGGTCTCCTTTTCTTCGGAAAATATATTTCGATAACAGATCGTTTTCCACGCTTTCAATTAGATTACCAGCAATATAATAGTGATAATTCCACTAACTGGAATGATAGAGTTTCTGCAGGTGATATGAATTACCCTACTTTAAATATCTTTTCTTTTTATAATTTAGTTTTAGCTAAAATAGAAACAAATATACCTGATCCATTTATTCAAGGTAATGACCTTAGTAGAACGTCCTACCATAACGATTTAATCATTGCAGCTAAAGAAGCTCTAGTTAATTGTTTAATGCACTCATATTATGATGGTATGGTAGGTGTAAAAATTGTAGATAGACCTAGTTACTTTGAATTTACAAACCCTGGTACTATGCGCGTAAGTAAAGAATCGTTTTTACGTGGACAATATTCCTCCATTAGAAATACTGAAATCGCTAGTTTATTCAGACGAATTGGTGTCTCGGAAACTGCAGCTAGCGGTGGTCCAAGAATTCTTAATACTGTGTTGCAAAATAATTTAAATGATCCTGAAATTAACATTGATTATGAAATCAATACTACTCGCATTCGTATTTTTAAGACTTTTGCAATTGATAATCACGAAAAATTAACTGAACCAGAGAAATTTATTATGTCTTTTGCTAGCAGAAATCCTAATTTTTCAATAAATGATATTGTTAAAGATCCGCAGAATCATTTTGGTAAACAAACCACGATTAGAAAATATGTAAATTCATTAGTAGAGAAGCATTTACTATCCAATGAGAAAATTGGCAAAAAATATATCTACAATTTACAGAAAAACAATGATTATCTAAATCGCGTTAAGCACCTTAAACATCTTGAAGATAATTTACTCAAATAGATCATTCAAAAAGCTCAACCTACAAAATTCATGCAGATTGAGCTTTTTCATCTTATTTATCTTCAAATATTCTAGGCTTATCGTCATCAAGTGAAACATGCGGAATTTCGGTGTTATTTGTCTCAACTTGATCCTTCTCAGACAATTCTGCCTTCATTAACTCACTTTTGGCTTTACTAGAAGTATTGCCTAAAAGTAAAGTTTTCTCCTGCGGCGTATTCACCATTGCCTGTTTTTCTTTGAATTTTTTATAAACAATCGCCGCTACTGCACCAATAGCTCCAGCAACACCGATAATTGTGCCGATTAATCTCATCTTTTTCATAGGGATCACCTCGTATTTTGAAATCACTTTCTTGTTCTTAATTATATCTAATTACGAGGCTGGACACATTTTTAATGCCTACTACCGAAAACTTTCCGCAATTTCCGGATCCATCTCATCTTCTAAAACACTGTAGCCTTGATCCAAAGTCTTGATTAATGCCATATCCTCATTATCTAGTTCAAAGTCAAACACATCAAAGTTTTCCATTAATCTGTTTTTATGAATTGACTTAGGAATCACCACATAATTTCTTTGTAAAAACCATCTCAACATTACCTTAGCAGTAGTCTTATGATGCTTTTCTGCAATCTTTTGCAAGACAGGATTAGTGAAAATGTGGTTGGCTCCTTCCGCAAATGGTGCCCAGGCTTCAGGTTGCACGCCCTCTTTTTCCATATATTGCTGTGATTTCCATTCTTGATTCCAGACATTAGTCTCAATCTGGTTCACAGCCGGCTTTACATCATTAAAAGTAATCAAATCAGCTAAGCGTTCATTCCAAAAACTACTTACACCAATTGCCCGAATGCGTCCCTCTTTATATAAACGTTCTAATGCTCGCCAAGTGCCATAGTAGTCGTTATATGGCTTATGAATCAGATACAAGTCGATATAATCTAACTGCAACTTTTTCATTGAATCGTCAAAGGCTTGCAAAGTCTGATCATAGCCATACTTATCGACCCAGATTTTAGAAGTGACGAAAATATCCTCTCGTGGGATGCTGCTATGCACAAGTGCATCTCCAACCGCCTGTTCATTTCCATAAATTTGGGCAGTATCCACAAGTCGATAACCAACTTCTAAGCCATTTTCCACAACTTGCTGCGTTTGAGCCAAGTCATCAATTTGATAAACACCAAAGCCCAAGCGTGGCATTTTGACACCATTATTTAAAATTACATAGTCTTTCATATTTCTTCTCGTTTTCTAGTTAGTTCTTGCTATTTAATTTTATTTTAACATAGCCCATGAAATTCGACTTTATTTTGTGAAACATAGATATTATTTCTTAAAATTAAGTACTCAAGAAAAGCCTAACCAGCATCCCTCAACGGAATTGCCAGTTAGGCTTCTTTTATTTTTCAACTTTTGCTTGATAAAATCCAAAGCTCATCTGCTTCAACATTCTAGTAAAACTATCAATGTCTAGCTTTTTACCGGTAGTCAAAGCTTCAAATTCACCATCAGGATCAACCAATTTGCGGTCAGTCCTGTGAAATCCATTTCTTTCATAGAATTTCAGGCGACTAACACGCTGCTTATAATTTTTCGCCTTCTTGGTAACTGGCTCAATATCAATGACAATTTGCTTATCAGGGAATCGATCCTCTAACATCATCAAGATCTTGGAACCATAACCTTGTCCTCGCAATTTTTCATTAATGGCTAAATAGGTCAAATAGACTGTATTATCATTCTCAGCATAATAAGTAATGCCGCAAAACTGACCATCATTATAAATTGCGTGAAACTTAACATTTCGGTGTAATGACATTGCTAAAAGAGAAAACATGGAGAATCTTTCCCAAGCTGGAAAAGCCTTCATATATAACTTCTTAGCGTCACGATATGCTTTTGTGCCCCATCGGGCGGGTTTAGAGTCTAAAATAGTATCCTTCTTTTCTAATTAAAAATTGATTGTTAATAACTCTGAATAACACTATTATACACAAAAAATTTGATAGTTTCTTAAAATTATTTTATATCCGTTCAAGCTAATCTAATTCAAATTAGTTTAATTTCTACCTCAACTTTAACCTGTAATTCAAATTAATTTTAATCTCTTAAGACTTTTGAGATAAGTTTTAAGTTAACTTGAATTTGCTGAAAATTTTACTGCTAGATTTAAATAAAAAGAAAGCTTGTCATCTAACAAACTTTCTTTTTTCATATAATAATCGTTAACTACATCAACTTATATTTCTTCATCAATTCTTCGATATAAGTGCCCTTAACCTTCTTAAGCATCCCTTTAATCGCAAACTTTTCAGGCATTGGCAAATCAAGATCAGCCAACTTCTTCTGGTCATTCAGATAATACATCGCATTCATCAACATTCTGACATCAAATGCGGAAGCGAAGACTTCTGGTACACCGCGGTCAATATTAAGCAAAGTGTAGACAGCTTCCATTGCCGTCCGAACTGAATACTCTGTCGTAAAGACAGTGTCTCTTGGAGTTTCGGCAAAGTTACCAATAAAGGCTAAGTTCTTAGAATGATCTGGAACAACCTTTGGGCGGTCGCCTAAAGCTCTTGGCATAAAGTAAGAAGTAATATATGGCATGTGAACCGGAATTGTTGTAGCTGCGGCAGCTATTTCAGGAATTCTTTCTTCCGGCACACCCATGTGATAGAGCCACTCTTCACACATTTCAAGCCCATTACAATCAGGCATCGTCTTTTCCACATAATTACCTTTGGTATCAGAGAACAAACCATATAACCAAACAATCAATTCATTTGGTTTTTGCGCTTTAAAGTGTGGCTGACGGCTGATTGAGTAACCTAATAGCCAATTAGAATCCTTAATAGTAGTTGGTCCACTAGTTACGATTGAGCCACTGTGTGGATCCTTTTTATTAACAGCTTCAATAAATGGCACAACATCATCGTTTTTAAAGGTAATAGTTGCGGACATCCGCCAGTTTGCCTTTGGAATATCTTTGCAGAAGACATCAGGGTGGCCAAAGTCTTCATCTTGAGCTGCTAAGTTCTTCCACAATTGCCAGCTTGCACCCAATTCATGCTCTGCTGGAGCGGGATGCAGTTGATCTCCATAGGTAGTACTCTCAGTAATTGAACCATTAGTAACGAAGACTAAGTCATTTGGTGTTAAGTCAATGGTCTTCTTTTCGCCATCTTCGGTTAAAATAATTTGTTTAGCAACCTTTTCGCCGTCAGAGCGGTTAACAAAGATATTATCAACCACCGTATTATAGTGGAAGATTACACCACGATCCTTTAAATACTTGACCAGCGGCAAAATCAATGATTCATATTGGTTATACTTGGTAAAACGCAATGATGACAAGTTCTTTAATGTAGCTACGTGTTGAACGAACCGCATCAAGTAGCGGCGCATCTCCATCGCACTTGCCCATGGTTCAAAAGCAAACATTGTTGACCAATATAACCAGAAGTTAGATTCAAAGAATTCCTTAGTGAAGACTTCATTAATCTTCTTATTTTGCAAGTCTTTTTCGGGAGTTAAACAAAGATCAACAATTTCCTTCACTGCCTTTGGTGTCAAAAGAAGTTGCCCATCAGTCGGCAAAGCTTGACCACGATTTACAATTACTCTAGTTTTAGCATAACTTGGATCTTTTCTATTTAAACGATAGAAGGAATCCAAAATAGATTCACCTTCATGGTCAGGCGAAGGGATTGATCTAAATAAATCCCACAAACATTCAAAGTGCGGCTCCATTTCACGACCGCCACGAATGATGTAACTTTCCTTTTCTTTATTATAGATCCCATCCATTGAGCCACCAGGCAGACCTAATTCTTCAAAAATGTGAATTTTCTCGCCCTTCATTTGGCCATCACGAATTAAAAAGACAGCAGTAGCTAATGCAGCCAAGCCACTACCAACAATATAAGCAGATTTTTGATCAACATCTTTAGGTTTATCAGCCTTAACAAAGGCTTCATAATTGCCATTACTATAATGCATAATTGACACTTCTTTCAATAATCGTTACACTTGTAACTATTTACGCTTATAATATAATGTAAGCGGTATCAGTTGTCAAACATTTTACATTTGGGGATGATCTTGATGAATATGAAGAGTCTGCATACGCAGCAACAAATTGAACATGCATTATTCAAATTACTACAAAAAAAGCCTTATACGGAGATCTCTATTGCAGAAATCACCCGTAAGGCTAAGGTATCTCGTACTTCCTTTTATCGCAATTATGACCAAAAAGATGAAGTCATTGCGCAATTTTTATTTAATCAATACCATAATTTTATCGCTGATATTGATCAACATAATTTGAGAACTTTTAAGCAGCAGCTTACTGCCTACCTTGAATTCTTCAAAGATAATCCTCAACTAATGAAATTACTGCTTGATGCAGGATTTGAAGGAGAATTACTTAATTTTCAAACTAAATATTTGAAAAAGCTGATGTCAGTTTACCATTCTGATGTCCACCTACCCGACTATGCAATAGCCTATCAATCTGGTGGAATCTATATGCTGTTAGTCTGGTGGGTTAAGCAAAATTATCAGACCAGCTTGACTGATTTAATCACTTATGCCGAAAAACACATTATGCTGTAACTAAAAAAGAAGAGCTCACAAATCGAGCTTTCATTTTCAAAATTATTGCAATTTCTTGCATTTTTTACCAAAGTTAAAGTAGAAATTCATTACAAAGGCGATAATTAACAAAATCAATGAAACCAACATAATTTCCTTAATACCGCCGTGGAAAATAGTTCTCATTGTTGGCACTAAGTTTTGCGGCAAACTCTTGGCACTTTGCGCATCACTCAATTTATTCATCATGGTCATCGTGATTCCCTTGTGCATTTGAACTCCGCTGGCCAAGTTCAGATTCATAATTACGCCATAAACAGCAGCCATTACTGTTTGAGCTAAAATTCTGATCAAATATGAAGTTGAAGTGGCCGTTGCCATATTCTTTAGTCCCGCATCAAGTTGTACCTTTAATTGCAAAGCAACAAAGATAAAGCCAACCCCAATGCCAGAAAATGCACCAATAAAGGTCAACATCTGCACAGGCGTATGTATGCCAGAAATAAACAAACCAGCTGATGAGATAATCATGGCAACTATTCCAATCAAAACTAATTTAAAGGTTGTCATATGCTCCTGAATCGCTGCTACACTTTGAGATGCGATAATTTCAACAATCGAATTTGGAATTAACGTCATCCCACCAATTAAAGCTGACAAGCCTAGTAATGCCTGAGCCCACATTGGCATATAGGTGTTTACTGCTAAAAAGGCACCCCAAGTAAAGGCAAATAATAAAAAGTCGCCATCTAAATCTTTATTTTTAAATAAAGAAATTGGAATAATTGGATTGTCTGCATGACCTTCGCGAATAAAGAAAAAGACGATGAAGACTAAACTAATTATAATCAATCCAATTATGATCCAGCTAGCGGTTAAACCAACTAGTTGCACGCCCATCAAGAATAAAAGCAGTCCGATTACTAATAAAGTAGCACCAGGGATATCGAAAACCGGTGTCTTTTTTGGAGTAACCGGTTTGTAGTAAATTAAACAAATCAAAAATGCGACTAAGCCAATTGGAATATTGATATAGAAGACCCAGTGCCAAGAGAAAGCATCAATTAACCAACCACCAACAAGTGGCCCTAAGATCGCAGCCCCATTCCAGCTGGCAGTTAAATAGCCTAATACTTTGGTTCTCGTTTTAATATTTTTAAACACATAACCAGCAATGATATAAGGTAAAGAACCCATACCACCTGCACCGATTCCCATGATAAAGCGAGAGCACAGAAAGAAAATAATATTTGGCGCTATCCCCTGTAGAGCCGATCCCAAAACAAAGAGTAGCAATGAAAGCTCAAAGGCTCGTTTGTTAGTGATTTTCTCTCCGATCTTAGTCCAAATCGGAATCGAAATCGACATTCCTAATAAGAAAATTGCCACAATCCAACCCATGAATTGAATTCCGTGCAAGGCCGCGACGATGGCTGGAATAGCGGTATTAATAATAGTTCCGTCTAGCCCCGACATCACGTTGCCAAGCATCAAGGCTGCCGTCACCATTGTAATCTGTTTTTTATTCATGCTTAACTTCTTTCTATGGTATGTAAAAAGCGTTAGACAAAAATTTCTAACGCTTTTGAGTAAAAAAATATGGAGGATACAGGGCTCGAACCTGTGACCTCCTGCTTGTAAGGCAGATGCTCTCCCAGCTGAGCTAATCCTCCATTATGGGGCGGAATGTGGGAATCGAACCCACGCATGCTGGATCCACAAACCAGTGTGTTAACCCCTTCACCAATTCCGCCATCAACGGTCCATATGGGATTTGAACCCATGATCTCCTCCGTGACAGGGAGGCGAGATAAACCACTGCTCCAATGGACCAAACTAGAGGAGGATGTGGGATTTGAACCCACGCGCGGCATAACCGCCTAACGGTTTTCAAAACCGTCCCCTTAAGCCACTTGGGTAATCCTCCATAGCCGAACAGATACTAGTATACCAAAGTGAGAAGATAACGCAAGACCTTTTTTAAAAAAAAGCAAAAAAATAAAGCCTTTCGGCTTCATTAACTATGTAAATTTTTCTGGAACAGCAAATACTTATATTCTTTGCCAGCAATTTCAATAAAACGTTGGGTAGCAATATTACGCCAGCCAAAGTGCTTAAAGAATTCTTGTGCATCTTTATCTTCAGCCAGACACCACAAGTAAATCTTGCCATAGCCCATCTTCTTCAGTTCATTTTCTGCGGCATTTAGCAAGGTCTTACCTACATTGTAGCCTTGAAAATCAGGTTTAACATATAATGCCATCAACTCACCGCAGCCAAGCATTCTAGTGTCACGTGGACGACCATAGCTAACGGCTGCTTGAACCTCGTTATTATCGTCTTTAAAAACTAAATTATGACGACCACTCTCATTGAGTCGTTTTACCCAAGCAGTAGCCGGAATATTATCCAAAAATACATCTGGTAGCACGCCTTTATACGTCTCTTGCCAAGTTGTTTGGAAAAGCTTACTTGTTTGTTTTGCTTCGTCTTCACTAATTAATGGTTTAATAATCATATTTACTTCTTCTTTGTCAAAACAGTCACAGCCTCTACATGTGGCGTTTGTGGGAACATATCAACAGGATCGATTCGCTTAAATTCATAACCTTGTTCTTGGAACAAAAGCAAGTCGCGAATCATTGTTGCAGGATTGCACGAAATATAAACGACCTTCTTAGGTCCAGTCTTAACTGTCGCATTAATAAATTCAGGTGTCAACCCTTTTCTCGGTGGATCAACAAAAACCACATCGGTCTTCATACCCTTTTTAGCCCAACGCGGCATTATTTCTTCAGCCTTGCCTAAGTAATACTTTGCGTTTTCAATACCATTTAGCTCGGCATTGTCCTTGGCATCCTTGATCGCATCCCGGACAACTTCGATTCCACGCACGGCCTTCACATGCTTAGCTACACTCAAACCAATCGTTCCAATTCCCGAATATGCATCAATTACTACATCATCCGAACCTAAATCTGCTTGCTTAATCGCTAAATCATACAAGCGCGGTGTTTGCAGCGAATTAATCTGGAAGAAACTTTGAGGTGAAATTCTAAACTTTAAATCACCAATTTGATCAGTAATCTGGTCATTACCGAAAACTAGGTAATCCTTTTTACCCAAAATCACATTGGTCTTCTTAGGATTATAGTTCAAGACTAAACCTGAAACCTTAGGAATCTGGCTAATCTCAGCTGCAACACCCGTCATTTGTGGGAAATCCTTAACCCGGCTGACCAAAATAACCATTATCTCGCCATTAGCCTTACTACGACGCACATCAAGATAGCGTATAATTCCCGTATTGTTTACCTCGTCATAAGGCGCAATCTTGTACTTGCGCAACACATCACGCACTGCAACCAATACACGATCAATTTCCGGATCAGTGGTAAAGAAATTTGTCAAAGGCACTAAATCATGTGAATGTCGTCTAAAAAAGCCAATCTCAAGTTGTCCATTATATTCTCGCACAGGAACTTGGGCCTTGTTGCGATACCCTGTTTGCTCAGGACTAGGCAAAGTTTGTCCTACTTCAATCTCATCTAAATGTGCCTTCTTAAGTAAGTTAACAACTTGATTACGCTTGAATTCAAGTTGCTTATCATACTTGATATGAGCTAAAGAAGCGAGTCCCGTTTGAACCCATTGATTCAACTTGATCTTAACTCGATCAGGACTTTCTTTTTTTATTTCTTCAATTTTAGCAAAAGCAAAGTTCTTCTTAACCTTTAAAATCTTTGCACTAACCACTTCACCTGGAAGTGCATTAGTAACAAATACGGTCATTCCCTCGTAATGGGCCACACCCATTGCTTCATACGAAAGATCGGTAATTTCTAAATCTATAATTTGATTCTTTTTCATACTCACTCAACCTTAAAAAAATAGCTCTCTATTATTATAATACTTGACCAATCTTTGTGCTTCAAAAAATAATCGACTGCTTTTTAGAACCAACTATCACCCATATACGCATGCAAAATGTGGTTAGCCGCTACTTTCAACCTCAAATAATTAATATTATTAGAAAATAGCATAATCATACGCTTGGTCTTGTAATTCGCAACAAAGCAGCAATTATAACCAGGGATACTGCCATTAGCGCGAATGATGTCACCATTAAAATACACTCCACCAAAATAAGCTACCGTCTGATGCTGGGCTTGGTGGTAATACTCGTTTACCATTTTAGGATTTTTCAGCACATCGTTATATACAAACTTCCAATAATCAATTGGTGACATGAATAAGTTCCCTGCTCCAAAGTCCGACGACGTCGTCACTGTCACTTGGTGCCAGTCAACATTTTTACTCATTGGCTGAGGGATCTCGTTTTGGTTAACCTCAGAAAAATCCTTAACTTTCTGGAGCTTAAGTGGCTTAGCAAAATCGGTCTGAATATAAGCATTATAACTTAAATTAGTCTGCTTGCTAATAATAGCTGCTAGCAATTCATAATCAACATCTTGGTAATCCCAAGTATGAAGATGATCATTCTCCATGTGATTAAGCATATAAGCTATTTGCTCTTTCTGATTTTTAAGCGGAGAAGATGGTCGAGCATTGTTAACCAAGCCACTAGTATGATTCATCAGCTCACGAATTGTAATATCTTTACTACCTGAAACTTGAGGATAATAGTTAGATAAAGAGGTATTCCAACCTAATAACTTTTCTTGTTGCAGCTGATAAATTGCAGTTCCTGTCATAATTTTTTGTAGCGAAGCAATCGGAAACAATTGATTAGCGTTAACTATTTGGCTTGAACCAGTGGTCTCCTTATTTTGGACAACAATCGGTTGCCCCTTTTTATCATTAATTAACATTACACCGTTGATATGATGAAACTTCATATAATCATGCAGCTGTTCTTTCTGATTCTTAATGCCATTATCCAGCTTATCCCCTGGCTGCACAATGAATAAAAATATTGCAAAGGCACAAAGTGCCAAAAAGATGGATAAAGCTCGTTTTTTATGCATAAAGATTCCTCTTAATTACTATCCCAAGCAATGTAATAACTATATTTCTTCAATTGTAAATCTAGTATCTAGGAAGACTCAACTATTTGGTTAATTTTTGCATCTAAAAATATTTTACTTAAATCTATTGACATACTTTTTTAATCTTGCTATCATATTGCTCAACAAGAAACGAAAAGTAGCAACTTTGTTCAGCGTTCAGAGAACTGGTGGTAGCTGCAAACCAGACAGGCAAAGTTTGACGAAATACGTCGTTATAATGTTGTTCGGAAAAATTCAGAACCGTTACCATCTGATAGAGATTCAAGTTCTTATGCTTGAAAGAATGGGTGGTACCACGGCTATTGTCGTCCCGTTGACTAATAAGTCAACGGGATTTTTTATTTGGAGGAATATAAAAATGAAGAAAAAGATAGTTTCCTTTACTGAATCAATTATTATCTTAATTGCACTCCTCACTATTCTGGGATTGGCAGTTATCAAGCTTGCCCTTTCTCCAGAAGTGCCAGTTTTATTCATTGTCCTTTTACTTACCTTTTGGGCTAGACTGCGTGGCTTTTCCTGGCAAGATGTTCAAGATGGCATCAAAGAAGGAATTAGTGTAGCCATTATTCCGATTTTTATCTTTATTTTAATCGGCGCTTTGATCGGGATCTGGATTAAAGCGGGAATCATCCCTTCCATCATGGTCCTGGGTTTCCACTTAATCAGTGGTAGTTTCTTCGTTCCATCTGTTTTTATTGTTTGTTCAATTATTGGGATGGCAATCGGTAGTGGTTTTACCACAATCTCAACTGTTGGGATTGCGCTTTTTGGGATCGGAACTAGTATGAACCTTAATCCTGCCTTAGTTGCTGGGGCAATTATCTCTGGAGCTGTTTTTGGCGATAAGATGTCTCCTTTATCCGATTCAACCAACCTTTCTTCAGCAGTTGCCGAAAGTGAATTATTCGCCCACATTAAAAATATGATGTGGTCAACCATTCCTGCTTTTGTAGTTTCATTAATTTTATTCTGGATCTTAGGCAACAGTGGCAACATGGATCCAACTAAGATTGAACGTACTTCACATATTTTACAAACTAACTTCAGTATCAGCTGGTGGGCAATTGTCCCAATTATCTTGATGATCTTTTGTGCTTGGCGCAAAATTTCCGCAATCCCTACGCTCTTTTTAAACATTGCGATTACTGTAATCATGATTTTTATTCAAAGTCCCCACGAATCTATTCAATCGCTTAACAATTTAGTTATGAACGGCTTTGTGGCTAAAACTAGTGATGCTTCTGTTAATGCCTTATTAACCCGTGGTGGTATTTCCAACATGATGGCTACAGTAGCTTTGATCATTTCTACCTTATCTTTGGGTGGGATGCTCATGAAGTTCAACATTGTTCAAAGTGCAATGGAACCACTCGTTAAACATTTAACCAAGCCTGGTCGTTTAATTACGGTCACCATTTTATCTGGTATCTGTATCAACCTTTTTGTTGGTGAACAATACCTATCAGTTATCTTACCTGGTCGTGCATTTAAGCCGGCTTTTGATAAAATTAAGCTTTCACCATTAGCCCTTAGCCGCGTACTTGAAGACGGCGGTAGCGTAATTAACTACTTAATTCCCTGGGGTGTTGCCGGTTCATTCGCCGCTTCAACTTTAGGTGTGCCAGTTTTACATTTCTTACCATTCGTCTTCTTCAGTCTTCTTTCACCAATCTTCTCTATTTTGAGCGGAATCACCGGAATCGGCTTGAAGTGGGCTAAAGAAAAGTAGAAAATAATCATATCAGTAAAAAAGTTCCTAAGACCATCGTCTTTAGGAACTTTTTTACGCAATCTACTAGCTAACGGTTGTGTCATGTTGCAACCAATTATTACTCTTTTCTTGACATTACCATTCGATCATTCACAGCAGCTCTTTTTGGTATCACTTTATAACCTCGTCAAATTCACTTCACCAGCCTTCATTTTTGGGATTGTCTTTACCGTAATTAGGAAAAATGACCAGCAGGCAAAATTACCTTTAAAATCATATTTTTCCGACCAGTGGGATAATAACTTCTTTCCTACTTTTGCTTGGACTTTATTTTATCTCATTGCTATGCCTAATCTGCAGCAACACGGGCATTTTCACAATATTGCCACATTCATCTGGCAATTCTTCAGTGATAATGCCACACCTCATCTTTGGTACAGCGTCATGATGCTGCAATTTTTGCTTATCATGCCTGGAATCAAATCAGTCTGCAACTGGGTCCAGCATTCTTATCGACGACTACTAATCGCAGTTATTAGTTCCGGAATTATTTACTTTGCCTGGTTAATTTTTTATGATCACTTCATTTTAAATGGTCCCGAGGCTACCCATTGGTATTTATTAGATCGTATCTTTATCAGCTTTTTGATCTTTGGGCTCTACGGTAGCTTAAGCTGGAATTTTCATCATGAAATTCAAACTTTTCTGTTTACATATTGGTGGCTAATTGTGGGATTTTACCTTTTAACCTATTTTAGGACCAGAGATTTATTTTTAGCCACTTTCAAATTAACAGACCTAACCAACGACAGTTATTACCTACCTTCAATGGCAATTTATGCTTTAGCGGTTATCCTCTTGATTTACCTAATCTGTATTGCACAAAAAGTCTTTAATATGAACTACTGGCTAAAATCAATTCACTTTCTAGCTTTTTATGCTTATCGAGCATTTTTAGCCAATGTTTTTTGGGATCGTATCTTTTGGCAATATTTTAATTTTAAACAGCTAGCTTTACAAAATATTTATTTAGCTGTCTTACTACTTTGGATTTGTACATGGTGTGCTTCATATTTATCTGTTTATGTAGTTCACCACCTTTGGCTTAAAATTAATGGTTCTGTCGGTCCATCCTAATTTGCGCACGTCGATATTCCTGACTGTCACGCGTAGGTTGAGCAACTATATCTGTAATTATTATTTCATGATCATTTCGTTCAAAGACGATTGCTTGGTCTAATTCCGCATTTACTTTTTTATTGATAGTGGTATCTTGATTAAATTTTAAATCATCAAGCTCCCGATCAATAAATGTTTTTTGCGAACTCGTCAGCTGATGATATTTTTCTGCCGCTTCTGGAGTAAAGGACAAGATCGTCTCCCGTCTGAATTCACCTATTTTATCTGGATATTCACTTCTTTGACCACGGATGTCATTGTCAATATATCTTTTTTCCATCAAAATCACTTCCTTTATATCTTCACTATACAGGAGGCGATTTTCTTTAGACATCTTTCTGCCTACTTTAGTTTTTTCATAAGAAAAACTTTACTATTATTCATTTGACCACTAAATACGGTAAAATAGATAAGACAAGTAAATAAAAGGAGTGTATATTTCATGGATAACTTTTCAAATACTCCAGGACGGCGTCAAGTCCAGGATATTTCTGCAGTTAACAGCTTCTTGACTAAGATGTACAGTCTCATGATTTTGGCTGTTTTAGTTTCTGCAGCAACTGCATTCTTGACTACGACTGTGTTTGCATCTGCAATTGCTAACATGTCACAAGCCGTTTACTGGATCATCGTATTTGTTCCAATTGTTTTATGTATGACAATCAGCTTTAAGGCAGCAAAGAACCCAACATTAGGCATCGTTCTTCTGTTGATTCTTTCCGCAGTCTACGGCTTCGAATTTGCCTTTATCGCAGGAGCATTTACTTCCGCTTCAATCGCTGGTGCCTTTTTATCAGCAGCTGGCGTGTTCGCAGCAATGGCCGTCTTCGGTTCTGTAACTAAGCGCGACTTGAGCAACTGGGGTTCATACCTTGGCGCAGCTTTGATCGGGTTCTTAGTTGCATGGCTCGTTAACGCCTTCTTCATTAGAAGTGGCGCTGCAACCTTTATCTTCTCCTGCATCGGTGTGTTAATCTTCACTGGCTTAACTGCCTACGACGCACACAATGCTAAGAAGATTTTCATGACCTACGGCGGTCAAGTTTCAGATACTGGTTTAGCCGTTATGGGGGCTTTAAGCATGTATCTCGACTTCATCAACATCTTCATGTTCTTGCTACAAATCTTTGGCATGGGCGGAGATCGCAATTAATTAATTTCCATACAAACATAGCGTTGATTAGCTTTTACACTAGTCAACGCTATTTGTTTTGCTTAAATTTTATCCACCAACATAAAATTCAATATGCTGTTGCAAATTGTTAAATTCAACTGGACAATAACCACCGATCTCACCATCAAGATTAACTGGTAAGTCTTGCCCTTCACTTTTACCAATCAACTCGGCCTTCAGGCTACGCGTTTTGGTATAAATGATATTGGGATCATCAACATGTTTACCATTCAAAGCCAATGCCATCAACTTCATCATGCTAACAGGGTCAGAAGGCTTGACCACGATCAATTGGAATAATCCATCACTAAGCTGTGCATCAGGCATAACTTGCTCAAAACCACCAATTGAATTAGTCATTCCTAGTAGGAACATTGATAATTTTCCTTCATAAACGCCATCATCATAAGTCAAACGCATCTCATTCTCAGTCAAGTGTGGCAACATTTCTGCCCCCTTGATTAAGTATGCGGCATAACCCAAAGCTGACTTAACCTCAGATGGTACGCCATATGTTAACTCAGTTAAAGAACCGCTGGCAGCAATATTAACGAAATATTGAATTTGGTCACCAAAAACAGCTTTACCGATATCCATTTTACGAGTTTTATTCTTTAAGATTACTTTAGCAGCATCTGGAATATTATCACGTGGAATGGCTAATGCACGAGCATAATCATTAGTAGTCCCAGCAGGAATAATTGCCATTTTAGGCCTGTTTTCTAAAAAGGCAATCCCGTTAACTACTTCATTGATTGTACCGTCCCCACCAGCTGCTACGATTAAATCAAAGCCTTCCTTAGCAGCACGAGTAGCTTCATTGCGAGCACTATTTTCTTCAGGTGTAGTTCTAAAAGCACTAGCTTCGTAGCCTGCTTGTTCTAATACATCTAAAATATCGGCCACATTCTTTGGCATCTGTTCGTGACCTGATACAGGATTATAAATTAATCTTGCTTTTCTAGTCATAATTACTACCTAACGTTCTAAAAATTAACGACTTTGCAATTCTTGGTTAAGTAACTTGTTAACCATCTTAGGGTTAGCCTTACCACGAGTTTGCTTCATGATTTGACCAACTAAGAAGCCGATTGCACGGTCCTTACCATTCTTAAAGTCCTCAACTGATTGTGGGTTATCGTCAACAACCTTCTTAACCATTGGAGCTAAGACTGAAGTATCCGACAATTGAACCATACCGTTGTCTTCAACGTACTTCTTAGGATCAGTACCGTTAGCAATAGTTTCAGCAAAGACCTTCTTAGCAATCTTAGATGAAATAGTACCGTCCTTGATTAACTTGATCATTTCTGCCAAGTGTTCAGGAGTTAACTTAATATCCTTCAATTCAATACGGTGATCATTCAAGTAACCATTAACTTGAGTGTTCATCCAGTTAGCTGCAAGAGTTGGATCTGCGCCAGCTGCAACAGCTTCATCAAAGAAGTCAGAACTTTCCTTAGTTTGAAGTAAAACGTTAGCGTCATATGGCTTCAAACCATATTTATTTACATAGTCATCGTAACGAGCAAATGGCCCCTTTGGTAATTCCTTAGCAATTTCATCGATCCATTCTTGTGAAATATGATCTGGTGCAATATCTGGTTCTGGGAAGTAACGGTAATCCGATGCGCCTTCCTTAACACGTTCCAAAACAGTCTTACCAGTTGCTTCGTCAAAACGACGAGTTGAAAGTTGAATATGACCACCAGCTAATAGAACTTGTTCTTGACGCTTTTCTTCGTAGGCAAGTGAACGACGTACGTGATCGAATGAGTTCAAGTTCTTCATTTCGACCTTAGTACCAAGTTCCTTTTGACCTGCTGGACGGATGGAAATGTTAGTATCAACACGCATTGAACCTTCTTCCATCTTAACGTCTGAAGCACCAGTAAACTGAACAATCTTACGTAACTTTTCAAGGTAAGCGTAAGCTTCTTCTGGATCTTCCATATCTGGTTCAGAAACAACTTCAAGAAGTGGCACACCCTGACGGTTTAAGTCAACGTATGAATAACCGTTAGTTCCGTGAGTGTTCTTACCGGCATCTTCTTCAATGTGCATTTCGTGAATACCGATTCTCTTCTTCTTACCACGAACTTCAACTTCGATGTAACCATCACGAGCAAGTGGTTGGAAGAACTGAGTAATCTGGTAAGCCTTAGGGTTATCAGGATAGAAGTAGTTCTTACGGTCGAAGTGAGTAGTTGGCAAAATGTGAGCGTGGGTTGCGATGGCAACCATGATTCCCAAACGGTAAACGTTCTTGTTAACCATTGGCAAGGTACCAGGCATAGCCCAGTCAATTACATTAGTCTCCGTGTTTTGTTCAGCACCATATGTTACTGGTGAAGGAGAGAAAATCTTACTCTTTGTCTTTAATTCGAAGTGGACTTCAAGTCCGATAGTCGATTTAAAATTCATTCAATTAATCCTCCATTCCAGTTGGTGTTTTTTCATAAAACTTATTTGTGCGTTCAATAAAGTCAGCAGTCTTGAAGACATTACCTTCATCAAAACGCTTAGCCATAACTTGTAAGCCGACAGGCATACCATCAACTAAACCAGCTGGAACACTAGCTGCAGGAATACCTGCTAAGTTGGCAGAAATAGTTAAAATATCATTGTTGTACATCTTAATTGGGTCTGAAACTTCTTCGCCAATACCAAATGCTGGCTCAGTAGTAGTTGGTCCAACAATTACATCATTTTCTGCAAAGATCTTGTCAAAGTCATCACAGATCAAGGTTCTAACCTTAGCAGCTTGTCTAAAGAAACGGTCATATGAACCAGCTGAAAGGGCAAATGAACCAAGCATAATTCTACGCTTAACTTCAGCACCAAAGCCTTCAGAACGTGATTTAACGTAAACATCAAGTAAGTTCTTAGTGTCCTTAGCACGGTAGCCGTAACGAATACCATCGTATCTTTGCAAGTTTGAAGAAGCTTCACTTGAAGCAATGATGTAGTAGTCAGGAACAACGTATTTAGTATGTGGCAATGAAACCTCATTGATCACTGCACCAGCATCCTTCAAAGCATCGATTTGCTTTTGAATAACTTCACGCATCTTACCGTCAACTGCTTCCATGTATTCCTTAGGAACAGCTACACGGAGACCCTTAACATCTTGACCGATAAACTTGGTAAAGTCAGGTACTTCACGGGTTGAAACAGTTGAGTCATGCTCATCTGCACCAGCAATTACGTTTAATACTTCAGCTGAATCCTTAACGCGCTTAGTCATTACACCAATTTGATCAAGTGAAGAACCAAATGCGATAAGACCCCAACGTGATACACGACCGTAAGTTGGCTTAATACCAAAAATACCGTTAAATGCGGCTGGTTGACGAATTGAACCACCAGTATCTGAACCAAGTGCTGCTACAACTTGACCACTAGCAACTGCAGCTGCTGAACCACCAGATGAACCACCAGGAACTTTATCTAAATTCCATGGGTTGTGAGTAGCACCATAATATGAGTGTTCAGTTGATGAACCCATGGCAAATTCATCCATGTTGGTCTTACCTACAAAGGTTACGCCAGCCTTCTTAAGCTTAGAAATAACTGTTGCATCATACATTGGCATGTAGTTGTACAAAATGTGACTAGCAGCAGTTGTCTTAATCCCGTTAGTGATGATGTTATCCTTAATTGCGATTGGAATACCTGCTAACTTACTCTTGGAGTAGTCAAGGTTATCTGCAGGCTTAGCATCATCTAAAACAGTGATCCAAGCATTTAACTTCTTATCTGTATCCTTAATGTTTGCCACAGTGTCTTTAGCTAACTTATCTGCTGACAAGTCACCGCTGGCAAGCTTTTTGTTTAATGAATCAATATTTTCGTTTAAGTAATTCATTACTCGTCCTCATCCTTATTAATAATTACAGGAACCTTAATGTAGCCGTTAGCCTTTTCAGGAACATTAGCCATTAATGTTTCTCTGTTTTGTCCTTGCCAGTGTTCAGGTTTATCTTCTCTAAATACAGTATCACGATCAACAACTTGAACAGTTTCTTCAACGCCTTCAGTATCAACTTCACTAAGTTGATCTGCCATGTTGATAATTGATCCCATTTGATCTGTAAATTTATCTAATTCCTCTTCATTAAACGCAAGTCGCGAAAGAGTCGCAACGTGTTTAATGGTATCTTTTGTGATTTCCACGCAAATACCTCCTATTCGCCGCCATAAACATGGACTTGATAATCACTATCGCCGGTTTCTTTTGCAACTAAAGCTTGTACATCATCTACTGAACCAATTTTGATTTCAATTGGGATATTGCCAGACAAGTACTTTTTAGCTGACGACAAAACCAAACGGGTAAAACTTTGAATTTGTTCATAGCCATAAAATTGCGTTGTTACGGAAATGTTTTCTTGTGAAAGCTTACCGTTTGTATAACGCAAAGTTGCCGTTACCCCACTAATATTAGGGAAGTAGTTTTGAATAGCCGTCTTGAAATCATTGAAGTGCGATGCATCATCACTGTTAATTGCTTTTTCACTACCAGTTGTCGGTAAAACTTGCATTTTTTCCGACATGGATTTCCATTTAGATATTTTACTACTATTAGCGGCCGCTGTCCCGTAAGCGAAGTAAGTTCCACCAACTAATGAATCTTTTCCAGTCTTGGAGAATAAACCAATCGTAATCGGAATATTCTTTAAAGCTTTCTTCTTACGCAAGCGAGCAACAATTTCATTAGCTATTTTTTCACCTTGAGCTTTTTGCTCAGCACGTGAAATAGTAGTTTGAAATTCTGCACCGTTACGCTTTTTCTGATAATAATCAACCGAATTCATGGCTAAGCCCAAGCTCATACCACCTAAATTATACTTGGAACCAGATCCAGTCAAATAATCTTGTTCGATAATTTCTTCCAAATAAATTGGATTACGCGTATCGGTTCCGGTCTTACCATTATTTACTGGGTTTAAACCATCAGGATTTGATTTGGATTTACGCATTAACCAATCAGTTACAGTTGAGGTATCCAAATATTGTCCTTCTTGGAAGACGTATTGATTAGGCGAAAATTGATTCTTAGAAATTTGAATCAGCCCTCGCTCTAATTCACGCGTATCAACAGAATTATCATTATCAGTAGCTGTTAATCCTGCAATCGGACTAATATTATAGCGACCATTTTTCATTAAAACGGTATAGCCATTCGTTCCCGTGTTAGTAGTTTGATAGCTTTTTTTCTTAGTGGTTGAAGTGGTTGTCGCATTATTTGCTAAACTAGAATCCTTCAACTTACCACAACCACTTAGAGTAAGCGCGATTCCAGCTAAAGCCATTACTTGCAAATATTTTTTCACAATAATTGTCCTTTATTCAATTTGTGCAATTGCTTCTTCTTCAGTCAAAAGTGGTACGCCTAAAGTCTGCGCTTTAGTATACTTAGAACCAGCATCTTTGCCATAAATCACGTAATCGGTCTTATGCGAAACTGAACCCGTAACTTTGGCACCTAAAGCTTGTAATTTTTTCGTAAACTCACTTCTAGTATAATGCTCTAATTTACCTGTTAGCACTACAGTCTTATCCTTAAATGGATTATCTTCAATTTCTGCAGGCTCATCTGCACCTAGGTAATCCATATTCAGGCCGCTCTCACGCAGCTCATCAATTACCTTCTGTGCTTCTGGTTGAGCAAAATATGTTGTCATTGATTCCGCGATCGTCATGCCTATTGTATCGATAGAAGCTATTTCTTGCACGTCTAGAGACATAATCTTTGCCAGATTTTTAAACTTTTGAGCAATTAAGCGTGCTGCTTTGGCCCCAACATGGTCAATTCCCAATCCAGTAATCAATAATTCAACTGAGTTTTGCTTTGAATTGTCTAAGGCAGTTAACAAATTATTGATCGATTTTTCCTTAAAATGATCGAGTTGTGCTAAATCATCTGCAGTTAAGTGATAAAGATCAGCCACATTATGCACTAAATCTTTAGCAATCAATTGTTTAACGATCTTTGGCCCCAAACCGGCAATGTTCATAGCTGGTCGAGAAGCAAAGTGCGTAATGCCCTCCTCAACTTGAGCTGGACAAGATGGATTGATGCAGCGCAAAGCTACTTCATCTTCTAGGTGAACTAATTTTTGCCCACAGGATGGACAAGTCGTTGGAATCTGATAAGCTACAGAATCTGCCGGTCTTTTAGCCATGACGACTTCAGAGATTTCTGGAATAATATCGCCTGCTTTATGCAGTTTAACGGTATCACCAATCCTGATGCCTTTTTCATTCAAATAATCTGGGTTGTGCAATGAAGCCCTAGCTACAGTTGTACCAGCTAGTTGCACCGGATCCATGACCGCAGTTGGAGTAACTACTCCGGTACGGCCGACAGTCCAAACGATATCCCGCACTACAGTTTCTTGTTCTTCAGGTGGAAATTTATAAGCAATTTCCCAGCGAGGCACCTTAACAGTGTTGCCGAGCTCTTGTTCAATTCCTAGATCATCAATTTTTAACACAATGCCATCAATACCATATGTTAGGCTGTTTCGTTTAGCTGTGTATTCATCGATAAAGGCAAAAACTTCATCTAATGTTTTTAACTTACGACCGGTTTCATTGGTATGAAAGCCTAAATCATGCATTTTTTGAATTGCTTGGTGCTGACTAGTAATTTCTTCAGGCGGATTAACCCAAGTATAAATAAAGGTACTAAGTTGACGCTTCTTGGTAACTTTAGGATCAAGTTGACGCAAAGAACCCGCTGCAGCATTACGTGGATTAGCAAAAACTGCTAGACCTTGCTCTTCTCTTTCTGCATTCAACTTGGCAAAGGCTTCCTTGCTCATGTAACATTCACCGCGCACTTCAGTTGTTAACGGTTCAGGCAAAGTCTGTGGAATATCACTAATATACTTAGCATTAGCTGTTACATCTTCACCAACATAACCGTTACCCCGCGTTGAGGCACGAACCAACTTACCATTTTCATATTCAAGCGATAGTGATAAGCCATCGATCTTTAATTCCACGTTATATTCAACTGGATGACCAACTAATTTTTGCATCCGTTGATCAAAATCCTTCAGTTCAGCTTTGGAAAAGACGTCCCCCATTGACAGCATTGGAATCGGGTGCTCTACCTTGGTAAAATCACTATCAATCTGTCCCCCAACTCTTTGGGTAATGGAGTCGGGTGTCACAATCTCTGGAAATTCTTTTTCTAATTCAAGCAAGCGGTTGTAGCTTTGGTCGTAAACATTGTCTTCAACCTCAGGCGCGTCCTTAGAGTAATAGGCCTCAGCCCATTCATTAAGCTGTTTTCTAAGTGAAGCCGCTTCTTTTTTAGCTTCATCAAGAGTAATTTCTGCCATTTTTCCCTCCTGATCCAAATCAATCTTTCTTTAATTATACCTTCTTAATTGGCGCAAAGGCAGCCAAAAGCCGTTTGATTCCTTTACCAGGGAAAGCAATATCCAGCTCCATATCTTCACCAGTGCCATTAACTTTAGTTACAACACCATGTCCCCAAGCTTTATGCTCGACTTGGTCGCCTACATTCCAGCCCTTCTTTTCAGCACCGATAGCGCCTGAAGCTTTCTTAGCAATATAAACTTCAGCGCGAGCTCGTTCGGCTTTGCGAGCAAATGGTGCCGTCTGCTTCTCAAAGCTAGATTGGATAAAGCTGCTTTGTAATTTTTCATTTTCTTCTTTGTGCAGATCCTGTTCATCAATTTCGTCCAAGAATCTTGAAGGCGGATTATTTTGCATTCTGCCATACATCATCCGTGAGTAAGCATTAGTTAAAAACAGTTCTTGCTTAGCCCGAGTAATTCCCACGTAAGCTAGGCGCCGCTCTTCTTCTAATTCATTGTCATCCATCATTGCACGTTGCAACGGGAAAAGCCCATCTTCCATGCCAATTAAGAAAACCACTGGGAATTCTAGTCCCTTAGCTGCATGTAAAGTCATTAAAGCTACTTGATTGTCATCTTCATCAAGATCATCTTGATCGCTAAGTAGAGATACTTCAGCCAAGAAGTCGCTTAATGGATTAGACTCATCTTCTTCGGGCTCATAATGATCATCAAAACGCTTAGTAACTGACAAGAATTCATCCAAGTTTTCTAAACGCGTTTCTGATTCAATTGTATTTTCAGCTCGCAAGGCATCGGTATAATCAAAATCAGTTAAGATTTTTTCAGTTAAACCAGTTACTGTACCATTTTGAGCATAAGTAATTGCATCACGTAATTTAGTACCAAAATCGCTTAATTTCTTGGCTGCTCTAGTATTAATTGAACTTTCAGCCACATGTCCCATCGCATCTAAAATGTTGTAGTGATTTTCATCCGCAAATGTTATCAACTTATCCACAGTAGCGGCACCGATTCCCCGCTTTGGAGTATTAATAATTCGGTTCATACTCATCGTATCAGCTGGATTAGCAACTAACTTCAAGTAAGCCATCACATCTTTAATTTCTTTGCGGTCATAGAATTTATGTCCACCAACGATTTGATAAGGAATATTGCTTTTAACGAAAGCTTCTTCGACTGTTCTAGACTGAGCATTAGTCCGATAAAGAATTGCGAAATCTTTATAAGCCCGTTTTTTATCTTTAACTTCTTCTTGGATCTTTGAAATGATGTAGTGAGCTTCATCATCACCGCTTTGGGCTTGATAGTAGGTTACCTTTTGCCCATCACCTTGATCAGTCCACAAGTTCTTAGCCTTCCGGTTCTGATTATTTTTGATGACCGAGTTAGCTGCGGACAAAATGTGACCAGTAGACCGGTAATTTTGTTCTAGCTTCACAGTCTTAACATCATATTTCTTGTAATCCTGCTCAAAATTCATGATGTTTTCCATATTAGCACCGCGCCAGCCATAGATTGACTGATCGGCATCCCCAACTACACAAATATTCTTGTATTGTGCAGCCAAAGCATGACAGAGTTCATATTGAGCCTGGTTAGTATCCTGATACTCGTCAACTAAAAGATAACGGAACTTGTTTTGATAATAGTGCAAAACTTCGCTATCTTTTTTAAACAAAACTAGGGTCTGCATAATCAAATCATCAAAGTCCATAATTTGATCACGGCGCAATCTACGTTGATATTCTTCATACACCTTAGCCGCCATCTTCTCAAATGGTGACGATGCACTCTGCATAAAAGCTTCAGGATCCAGCAAGTCATTCTTGCCATTAGAAATTGCGGCTAAAATACCGCGTGGATCATACATCTTAGGATTGATATTCAGGTCTTTTTCAATATGCTTAACCAAAGTTAATTGCTCGGCCGAATCAGCAATTGAAAAATTATGACCATAACCAATCTTATCTGCATCCCGACGCAAGATCCGCACACATAAAGCGTGGAAAGTCGACATCCAAATGTCGTTAGCTGCTGGCCCCAGCAACTTTTGCTCACGCTCACGCATTTCACTAGCCGCCTTATTGGTGAAGGTAATGGCTAAAATATTCCAAGGTGCAACATGATTTTCTTCAACTAAGTAGGCAATTCGTCTCGTTAAAACAGAAGTCTTACCTGAACCCGCACCAGCAACGACTAATAAAGGTCCTTCAGTGGTTTCTACCGCTTCTTTTTGTTGCGGATTTAGACCAGCTAAGATAGATTTTTCGCTCATTATTTTCCCCTTCACTAAAAATTATTTCATTAATGCAACTTGAATATTATACCAAAAAAGCAGCGACTAATTCGCTGCTTTAGATTTACTTATCATATTTTTCAAGATCAAACTGTTCAATCAAATTAATCAGCTTATCGGCATAGTCCGGATCAGTCGCATAGCCGTCGGTAACCAAAGCTTTAGCTTGTGTCTTATAATCTTTGGATGCTAGAACATGCTTATACTGATCGTGGTTCCACGTTGTCCCATTCTGGAATAATCTAGCGTGAGCCCGAATAGAAGCCTCATATGAGTCATATATTTGGAAACGCGCCTTCACGGTAACCCACTTATTCTTTACATATTCCTTAGTTGTCATCACTGCCGAAGTGTTCGGGTTGGATCCTTTAACACCAAAAAGATTGTTGTATTTTTGCGACAAATCACTTTGTCCATAATTACTTTCTAGGCAGGCTTGAGCAATCGTGATGCTTGGCAATAAGTCATACGACTTGTCCACTTCGCGCGCAATCGGACCAATTTTTTTGATAAAGTCTTTTTTCTGTTTTAATAGTTTTGCTGCTTCCTGTTCTTTTTGCAGCTGTGCTTGTCGAATCTGCTCTGATTGAATCGCGTAACGCCTATAATATCTAAAGCCGACAAAAGTAACCATCAGAATAAATAGAATTACGAATACACGCACAACGGTTTTGACACTTTTTGGTACTCTTGATTTACGTTTTCTTGCCATAGTTTTATTCCCTTTAATTACTAATTAAAGTATAACCGATTTTTGAGTAAAAAAAAGAAGTCGCTCACTGCGACTCCTCAATCAGTGCGGGCGAGAAGACTCGAACTTCCACGATCTAAAGCGATCACAAGATCCTTAGTCTTGCGCGTCTGCCATTCCGCCACGCCCGCGGCACATCAACTATAATAGCCTAAATACAGTTGAGATGCAAGAAAAAATATAAATTATTTTAAATTTCTGATCATTTTACGCAAAAGTTTGCGCTAAACGCAGGTGTCCCCTACATTTACCACAACGATACTTTTGTGTATTAATCCTGCGCATTCTTGGGTATCTCAACCCACAGTTTTCACAAAGATATAGGTAACGATATTTTTTCTTTTTACGTAAGCCAATATCAGGTGCATAACGACTGCCTCCAACTTTTTTCAGCAAGATTTTAAAATTGCGATCACGGTGTCGGTAACCCAAGCTCAATAAATGCAAATGATAGTGGGTTAATTCATGCTTAATGATTCCTACTAGATAATCATGATATTGTGGTACTAAAAAATGCGCGTTGATTTCAAGATGGTGATCATCCAAATGATAACGCCCACCTGTTGTGGTCATTCGCCGATTAATTTTTACACGGTGCTTAAAAGGGCGATCAAAATATTTTAACGAAATTTCTTCAACTAAATTTTGTAATTCATTCTCATTCATGGATAAAATTTTATTCCAAAAATAAAAATCAGCAAGAATTTAATCTCGCTGATTTTTTGCTACCTAAATATCTTGGCATACATCCCCGCCTGCTTAGGCGTACTAATGTGTCGTTTCAAGAAAGTTACTAAGTCATGTTTGAATGACTTTTTACCATCCATCCAGGTTCCAGTGAATAAGTGAATCGATTTGGAGTCCTTAGAAGGATTACACAGAACTCCATCTGAATAGACATGAATGCCATCTTTTAACACTTGCTCCTGATTACCTAGCTTTAAGCCATACTTATTTACCAGCATTTCAGTAACGGAAATACTATTTACTCCCGCCATCTGATTCTTAGTGTCATATTCAAAATCACGATCTTGATAATAATCCAAAATATCCTGCATAAATGGGTGGCCTTTTTCTGCACCAAAAATTGCAGCTGACAGATAATCATGGTTTTCAAAACCAATAAAGACAGAATCATTCAAAAGACTATCTAACTTATCCACGACTCTAACATCAGTATCTAAATATATCCCACCTTGTTCATAAATAGCCCGTGCTCGAACATAGTCTGACACGAAGGCCCATTTTTTTGCAGCATAAGCTTGTTCAATATAACGGTTCTCATGCATATCAAAATTATCTTCATTCCACTCAATAATTTGATAATCAGGCAATTTTTTCTTCCAGGTTGCAATACATTCTTCAATTATCGGGGATTTAGGATTGTGTCCTACCCAAACATAATGAATTTTTTTAGGAATCATTTTTAACCTCGCTTCAAAAAGTTCTTAATTAGCTTCACAATATCATCATTAAAATCAAGCTTGAACAAGAACATCAATGTCAGATAAATAATTAACATGACAATTGACTTAAAAGCCATATTGAAAAAGGCAGACGGAATTATATTAGGCATAAACATTCCAATAGCCAAGGTTAGCACCGCAATTAACAAATACTTGGGCACGTCATGGAAAACATAACTAAATTCATAGCCATCACGTACAACCCAGAGCCGCAAAATTAAAACTACTGCTTCAGTAATTAATATTGCAATCATAGCCCCAACTGCGCCATATGGCCTATCTAAGAGATAACTCAAGACAATTTCTAAAATTGCCCCAATAACTACTGGCACAGCATAATCCTTGTCTCGCTGGTTAGCCAAAGCAAATTGGTTAGCAAATACCCCGCCAGTCGGAATCATGATAATTGTTAAGGTAAACCAAAACATTAATGGAGTCATCGGAACATATTTATTACCAAAGAAAAACGGTACAAACTGCTTGGTATTTGCCATAATAATTACGGCGAACAAGGTACCCAGCATTACAGTAGCTTCCAGTGATTTTTTCATCACTATCTTTTGTGCCTTTTTTCCTTCGCTCGCCATCTTGGGCATAATAACTAGCGAAATACTGGTAATTACACCCAGAATCATATTTGAAATTCGTTGTGAATTGTCATAAAAAGAAACCTGAGTCGAATTAGAAAACCAACCCAAAATTGGTTTATCCAGCGAAGTATAAATTTGAGTCGCAATCTGTGGAATCATCAAAGTACCAATTGCAATTGCCGTCTGTTTAAATTTGTAAAAATGAGCAACTGGTTTTCCTACATAGCGCCGAATATCAAACCAAAAGACAAAGGAACCTAGCATTGTCGACACTGACATGATCAGTAAATATTTCCACAAGTCAGCAGGTGATTTTACCCATAATAAAATTAGAACCACACTAACTAACTTTACCGCCGTGTTTTTCAAAACAACACGACCAAAGTCAGCTAGTCCTTGAAAGAACCATGAAATATCAACCTGTGCTGAGATCAAGTATGGCACCATCAACAAGATATAAAACCAATATTGAACGTGAAATACAGTCGCTACAAAAACCGTGACTAAAATGGTGATAATACCGGCGATTCCTTGGAAATACCATAACCCCCAGAAAGCATTGGTTAGCTCCTGCGGTGTACCATAAGTGCGCGTCCGTGAAATTGTTCGCATCCCTACATACGACACAGACAGAATACAAAAAATCATCAAGAATTGCACCGTATTGTTCACACTGCTATAAATCCCATAAGTCTTAGGACCTAAGACACGCGATAAATACGGTACAGTAATCAGTGGCACCAATACAATAAAAATCTGATAAACCGCATTATATAAGATGTTTAAAAATGTTTTACGCATTTTAACCTCGATATTCCTGCGTCATGTACTTAAAGACGTTCTCACAATATGAATCACCATGCACCTGGTTAGTCAAATGTAGCCAGTAAAGACGGCGATTAGCAATCTGCTGGTTATCAAGTTGATCCAGATTGCGAATTAGTTCATCCTCTGAATTAACACAGATTCCGGGAGTAATCTCAGCATATGGTCCCATTAGTAATCCGCGCGTTTTTTCATATTGCTCTAAAAAGTTAGTCACAAACACAATCGGTTTGTTCAAGTGCAAGTAATCAAAGTAGATTGACGAAAAGTCTGTCATCAAGAAATCAGTATTACCGAGCAATTCGTACAAATCATAATTGTGGTCAAACAAGTAATCATTGTTCATGAAAGCAATGTTAGAATAACTGCTCTTGAAATTGGCAAATAAGCGCATTTCATAGGGATGCAATTTTACAATCAGATATTGATGCCGCTTCTTTAATTCTGTATTTAATTTTTCAACATCAAAATCCCGAAAGGCAAAAAAGTTTCTCTCTTTGATTTTCTCCATAATGGATTTATCTTCCAATTCATAACGAAAAGTTGGCATATAGATCCCGATCTGTGCCTGATCGTCCTCAGTTTTAAATAAGTCAGCCAACAATTGTTTCTTCGAAATTACCGGCTTAGCCAATAAATCCAAACGCGGAAAGCCCAGCTTGCGGTATTTTTTTGTCTCAATTGCCATACAAGCACTCATTAGTGATTCATATAGATCAGAGCTAGAAGCAACAATATCCGCATTCTTGTGCCACAATTTTTCGTTACGGCGATTGTCGCGTCGCTTAGTATTATTAGCCATAATTCCCATGCGCTTGAGTGGAACGCCATGCCACAACTGGACATTAATTTGATGCTTGCGCACCTTAAATGGTTGGTGCGTTGTAATTACATATCGCGCTGCTCCGATTTTCTGCCAGGTTTTCCACTTCAAGTGTGACGATGGCCACGGCTCAACTAATGTAACGTTATATTCAGGATGATTCAATTGCAGCCACTTGTAAAAAGCATAGCCGTTAGATCCAGACCTACCTGAACCATTCAGGATAACCACATTATTGTTTTCCATCGTGGTAAATCTAGCCAAAAAACTCATCCAAGCCAAATAAAGACGGAATAAAAAGCTTTTCATTAAAATACTTCCTTAAAATAGTCTAATACCTAAAGCATATAAAAAAAGCTTGAGCAAACTCAAGCTTTTTTCTTTATTTTTGTTAAACTTTATTCTTTACCCATTTTTCTCTGGCAGAATTTAACAATTTCAACAATCAAAACCATCAAAATTCCGGCAATTAAAATGACTAACCACTGTGGTCCATCAAGTTCAGTCACATCAAAGAACTTAGTCATAAATGGCAATTCTACAGCTGCCATAATTACAGCGGCAATGATAATTGCACCATTGAACCACTTGTTAGAAAAAGTATGCGGTCTAAAAATCGACTGATGTACATACTTGGAATTAATTGCATGGAACAGCTGAATCAAGCCCAAGGTTAAGAAGGCCATTGTCAATGCATCCCCATGTTGCAACGATGGATCACCCACATGTGGACCGACATGCAAACCAATTTGGTATGCACCTAAAACTAAAATTCCTTCCAAAATTCCTTGGTAAATAATTGAACTGGCAACACCACCGCTAAAGAAGTTAGACTTCTTACCACGCGGCTTGCGCTTCATAATTCCAGCTTCCACTGGTTCAACACCTAAAGCAATAGCTGGCAAAGTATCCGTTACCAAGTTGATCCACAAGAGCTGCACAGGAGCTAAGATATCCCAACCTAGCATTGTCATCATGAAAACTGTTAATACTTCACCCACGTTACAACTCATTAAATATAGAATGGCCTTTTGGATATTACTGAAGACCTTGCGTCCTTGCTTTACTGCTTCAACGATCGTGGCAAAGTTATCATCAGCCAAAACCATATCGCTGGCTCCTTTAGAAACTTCGGTCCCAGTAATTCCCATGCCAATTCCGATATCAGCTTGCTTCAAACTTGGAGCATCGTTTACCCCATCACCAGTCATTGCAACAATCTTGTCATTAGCCTGCCAAGCCTTGACAATTCTAACCTTGTGCTCTGGTGAAACACGAGCATAAACGCTGTAGTCACCAACATGCTGTTTGAAATATTCATCATCTAGTTTATCAAGTTCAGCCCCAGTTAAAACGCGGCTATCCTGACCTTTTTCAATAATACCTAGGCGTTCCGCAATTGCTTGAGCAGTTGTTTGGTGATCACCAGTAATCATTACTGTTCTAATACCAGCACTCTTTGCTTCAGCCACGGCCGCTTTAGCTTCACCACGTTCTGGATCAATCATTCCGACTAACCCAGCAAAAATTAAATCTTGTTCAACATTATCAGTTGTTGGATCGGTGTACAATTGGTCGACTTTCTTATAAGCAAGCCCTAAGACACGTAAAGCTTGTTGCGCCATCTGCTTGTTTTGCGCTAAAATATTTTGCTTCTGCTTATCTGTGATCGGCTCTACTTGACCACCATTTCCAATCCTAGTTACTCGCTGTAACAACATATCTGGTGCGCCTTTGACCGCTACAAAGTATTGCTCGCCATCTTTATTAACAGTACTCATCAATTTCCGTTCTGAATCAAAAGGCACTTCTTGAATTCGTTTGTATTTTTCAAGCAAGTCAGTTACATCAATGTTTTGATCAAAAGCAAATTGAATCAGGGCGGTCTCTGTTGGGTCACCCAATAAGTCTCCGCCATTTTCAATCTTAGTATCATTAGCCAAAGTCATTGCCAATAAAGCTGGGTTATTTTCGCTAATACTTTCACTATTATCATGTAACTTTTTATCATAGAAGACCTTTTCAACTGTCATCCGGTTCTGGGTCAACGTACCAGTCTTATCAGAACAAATAATGTCTGTAGCACCCAATGTCTCAACAGCAGGCAATTTACGGACAATCGCCTTATGTTTGGCCATCGTTTGCGTACCTAGTGCCAAAATAATCGTTACAATTGCTGGCAAGCCTTCCGGAATTGCAGCTACAGCCAAGGAAACGGCAACCAAGAACATGTTAATCATTAAAGTAGAGTTACGCTCTGCTGGATCAGCCTTGAGCACTCCTACGATAAAGACAATCACGCAGATTGCCAAAATCATGATGGTTAGGGTCTTTCCCAGTTGATTCAAGTTTCGCTTTAACGGTGTATCAGTTTCATCAGCATTGTTCAACATTGTAGCGATTTTACCAACTTCGGTGTGCATTCCCGTACTAGTTACGATTCCTTCAGCACGACCATAGGTCACATTAGTATTGGAATAAGCCATATTTACGCGGTCAGCTAAAGCAATGTCTTCACCTTCTAAAGTTTCTGCATGCTTTTCAACTGGAACTGATTCACCGGTTAACGCTGATTCCTCAATCTTCAAGCTGTGGGCTTGATTCAAGCGTAAGTCAGCAGGAACCACATCCCCAGCTTCTAGTAAAACTACATCTCCAGGAACCAATTCTGTGCTTGGAATAGTAACGATTGTATCATCACGGCGCACATGCGCATCCGGCGTAGCCATTTCCTTCAAAGCATCAATCGCAGCTTCGGAACGTGCTTCTTGAAAGACGCCTAAAATTGCGTTCAAAATGACCACAATCATAATAATTGCGGCATCAGTCCACTCATGAGCTAATACCCCAGACAAAATCGCGGCAATGATCAAAACAATAATCATAAAGTCTTTGAACTGATCAATAAAACGCATGAACATGCTTTGCTTTTTCTTGAAAGCTAAGGCATTGGGACCATATTGCTCTAATCTAGCTTTGGCATCACTAGCACTTAACCCATCCTTAACGGACGTGTTAAGATCTTTTTCAATATCGGGAATCGACTCGACATAATATTTTTTCGCCATTTTCCTCTCCTCAAAAATAAAAAAGAGACTTACATGCTTGTAGCACATAAGTCTCACGAATTAAGATAAATCCAGAAGTATCTTACTTCGGCTGTTGGATTCATCGCAAGCAATTGCTGTTACTCCCTTATGACAAGCTAATTATAAGCAAAATTTTAGCTATCTACAAGTTTTAGCGAATTGCTTTTACTTTTTATAAAAGTCATCAAAGACAGTAACCGGCAAATGACGCTTGTGTTTACTCTTATTCCATAATTTTTCAATTTGATCAGCTGCCTTATCTGATACTTCCTTACCCTCAAGGTAATCATCAATCTCTTGGTAAGTTACACCGAGGGCAACTTCATCTGGCAAATCTGGCTTTTCTTCTTCAAGGTCAGCGGTTGGAGCCTTTTCATATAAATGCTTAGGACAACCTAATTCCTTAAGCAAAGCCTTGCCTTGACGCTTGTCCAAACGGAACAATGGCGTCAAATCAGCGGCACCATCACCAAACTTAGTATAAAAGCCACTAAAGTTTTCTGCAGCATGGTCGGTACCAACAACGGCACCCTTATTAGCACCAGCGATGGCATATTGAACTACCATTCTTTGCCGCGCCTTAATATTGCCTTTGTTAAAGTCAGTAATCTTTTGACCAGTTGCTTCTACAACCTTCACCATAGCATCAACTGGTTCCTTAATATTAACAATTAAATCCTGATCTGGCTTTTGAAAAGCGACTGCATCTGCGGCATCTTGGGCATCTGCTTGAACGCCATAAGGCAAACGAACAGCGATAAATTGGTAAGAATCATCACCAGTTTCTTCACGCATTTCTTCAATTGCCATTTGGCAAAGCTTACCAGTTAAAGTAGAGTCTTGACCACCAGAAATGCCCAACACATATGACTTAAGAAATGGATTAGCCTTTAAATAATCTTTCAAAAAATCAATTGAACGTCTAATTTCTTTTTTAGGGTCAATTTCTGGTAAAACATGTTCATAAGCGATAATTTCTTTTTGTAATTCTCTCATCGACCAATGCTTCTTTCTCTAATTTTACGCCGAATGTCTTGAATCAAATCCATCTTGGATTCGTATAAGTTTTGTGATAAATCCACTGGGTATTCCTGCGGATTCAGGCTACGCTTATATTCATCCCATAAACCATCAAGGTTGTCAGCACAGAATTTTTTAATTTCATCAAGACTAGGTTGATCATAAACTAATTTTCCATCTTTAAAAATATCATGTAAAAGTGGAATAGCAGTGTAATCAGTTACCACCTTATTAATATAGTTATATTGTGGGTGGAACATGAAGAGCGCGTCAAATTTGCGTGGATCTTCATTATACCGAGATACCCAGTCACCTTCATTTTTCTTAGCAGTGTTTGCGCTAATCCGCCATACTTGTTTTTTACCTGGGGTGGAAACTTTGATGGCATTTGAAGAAATCTTCAATGTATCCCGCATGGCGCCTAATTCATCTTCCATGGCAACCAACTTGTAAACAGCACCAAGGGCTGGTTGATCATAAGCAGTGATATACTTGGTCCCAATGCCCCAGACATCAATTTTAGCGCCTTGCATTTTTAAGTTAGTAATGGTGTTTTCATCAAGGTCATTTGAAGCAAAAATCTTGGCATCTGGATAGCCAGCATCGTCTAACTCCTTACGAACTTGCTTAGAAATGTAAGCCATATCCCCAGAGTCAATTCGTACGCCCAAGAAGTTAATCTTGTCGCCCATTTCATTAGCCACCTTGATAGCATTAGGCACACCACTGCGGACAGTATCGTAAGTGTCAACCAAGAAAACACAATTATTATGTGTTTCCGCATATGCCTTAAATGCGTCATATTCACTGCCAAATGCTTCAACTAAAGCATGAGCATGAGTCCCTGAAATAGGAATACCAAACAATTTACCAGCACGAACATTACTAGTTGAATCAAAGCCGCCAATATAAGCAGCTCGAGCACCCCAAATGGCCGCATCGGTTTCTTGCGCACGACGAGAGCCAAACTCCATTAGACCATCATCTTTAACAGCTAACTTGATTCTAGCAGCTTTAGTTGCCAATAAAGTTTGGAAGTTAATAATATTTAAAATAGCAGTTTCAACTAACTGACACTGGGCAAGTGGACCTTCAACTTGCAAAATTGGTTCGTTAGCAAAAACCAGCTCGCCTTCCTTCATTGAACGAATAGTGAGCTTTAATTTTAGATTGCGTAAATAATCAATAAAGTCATCATCGTAACCTTCATTTTCTTTCAAATATTGCAGGTCACTTTCGGTAAACTTTAAATTCTTTAAATAGTTAATGATGTGTTCCAAACCAGCATAAACAGCATAACCGTTGCCGAATGGTTCCCTGCGGTAAAAACTTTCAAAAACGGCATTGCGATCAGCAATCCCTTTCTTGAAATAGGTATACATCATATTAATTTCGTATAAATCAGTGTGTAAAGCCAACGAATCGTCTTTGGCTAATTCTGGATAAAACATTGCTTCTCTTTCTGTCATTAAAAATTAACAATTTCGTTTTTCATTATACAGCCATTACAGTCCATTGGCTATTCTCAAAACTATTTTTACCTCAAAGTTAAATACACTTTTTCAATTGAGTCCAATTGATTTTTAATAGAAAAATGCTCCTCCGCATACCGCTTTTCTGTATTAGCCATCTGGCGTAACTCTTCATGGGTTTTATTAACGGCCAGATTAATCTCTTTAGCAATTGAATCAATGTCTCCCGTTTTAGCAATGAAACCATATTCGGGTCCTGGAATCATTTTATGAATATCACCTACATCTGTGGACAAAATAGGGATTAAATTGTCTGTTGCCTCTAAAAGCACAAGTGGAAAACTCTCTGAATATGAAGTTAGGACGGCTAGATCAATTCGCTTATATAATCCGCTCAATTGGTGTTGAGTCATAAAACCGTGAAAAGTTACTTGTGGTGCCATGTCCAATTGCCGCGTCAAGGCCTTCAATGCTTCAAGCTGACTACCATCACCCGCGATATGCAGACGAATATGCTGATCATCTAATTTTTTCACAGCTTTTAAGAGCAATTCTTGTCCTTTAACCTTTTCCGTACGAGCAACGTTAATAATATTAAAATAGGTATGTTCATATTTAGCTGGAATTTCACTATCACTGTGGAAAAAGATGCCATTATAGATGACATGTACCTTGTTTTTATTCACATGTGCGCGATTAATTAGTAGCTTGGCAAAACGCTGAGTTACTACGAAAATACAATCAGCTTTTCTCAACGCACGTAAATTAAGTTTAGTAAAAATATTGCCAATGATTCCCCTACCTTCAAAGTCTAGATAAGGATCTGAATGTACAGTAATACACCAAGTTGCACGAATTCGCTTGTGAATCAAAGATAAAAATAAGTTGGCACGCGCACCATGAGTATGCACAATATCATAGTGCCCCTCATTGATAAACTTAGTCAGTCTACCTAAACTGCCTAAGTCATAACGACTATTAGCTCCTAGCACATGTGTAGTAATCCCAGCCGCTCTTGCTGCTTGTGCTACTGGTCCTTCTGCCAGCGTTAATAATTCAAAATCTTTGCCTTCATTTTTGGCTTCAGTTAACAAATTAACAATATGTGATAAACCGCCGCCATTTTCTAAACCAGCATTTACATGCAAAACCTTCATCTTAGTAAAATTATTTTCCCTTCTTTTTTGACTGTTTAACTCGCACAACAAACTGTGGCAAAACTAACATCCGCTTAAATCTGCTAGGATTAGTAATCAAGCGATAAAACCACTCTAAATGCGTCTTTTGAAAAGCTTCTGGTGCTCTTTTAACGATACCTGAAAAGACATCAAAACTGCCACCCACACCCATCATCAAAGCTGGTGTTTCGTTCTTACGTAAGATTGATAGTAGTTTTTCTTGCTTAGGGAAACCTAATGCTGCAAAAACCATATCGGGTTGTGCCTTCTGAATGCGCCGTGCCACTAGTTCCAAATCTTCAGTAAAGTAGCCGTCTTCTGCACCAACTAGATTAATATTTGAGTATTCCTTAGCAATTTTGCTTTGTACTGCATGAATTACTTGTGGCTTAGCTCCAATTAAGTAAACTCGGCTACCACGATCGTTAGCAACATCCATCAGCCAAGTAAACAAATCATATCCAGTCACCCGCTCAGGTAACGGCTGCTTAAGCATTTTAGCTGCTTTTACAATGCCAATCCCGTCAGCAGTAATATAATCGGGATCATTTTTTAGAATTTTCATAAATTCAGGATTCTCGTTTGCCGCCATCACAATCTCCGGATTAGCGGTCACAATAAAGGTCGACAGGTGATTATTTAGTCGATTAATAAATTCATTTTGGAATTGGTTAAAAGTTTTATTATCAAAATCAACACCTAAAATATTAACTTTGCTCATTTTCACACCTCATGCGTTTTCTTATCTAGTTTCTATTCTACCATTCCGACACGCAAGTACGAGAAACATGTTCAAGTTTTATATTTTATTCAAACATGATAAGATTGTTTTAATAAAGGAGAAAAAATGAAAAGAGTTATTACCTATGGCACCTTTGACCTACTTCACTACGGTCACGTGCGACTGCTTAAAAGAGCTAAAGAATTGGGCGACTATTTAATAGTAGGTTTATCTACCGATGAATTTAACGAATTCAAAAAACACAAGGAAGCCTACAATACCTACCCTGAACGTAAATACATTTTGGAAGCTATCCGTTATGTCGACCAAGTCATCCCCGAAAAGGATTGGGATCAAAAAATCACCGATGTACAAAAATACCATATCGACACTTTTGTCATGGGCGATGATTGGAAAGGAAAATTCGACTTCCTTAAGCCTTATTGTGATGTGGTTTACCTGCCAAGAACGCCAGGAATTTCCACTACTAAAATTAAAGAAGATCTTAAATAAAAAAATACTCCAATTCCATTCAATTTGAATGAGATTGGAGTTTTTGTTTACTTAGAAAAAGTGAATTCAAATCGTTCTGCAACGTAACGTGCGCGGGTGTATTCGAATGGTTGCCCATCTGCTAGTTCAGTTACCTGTCGTCTAGTAATTAACGGTTCACCTTTTTTAGCTTTAAGAAGACGCGCATCTTGCTCGTTGGCAATTGATGCAGAAATATGTTCCGTCACTCGTCCAATGGCAAAACCACCGCGCTTTTCTAAGGTTTTATATAAGTGCGTTGAAACATCTTCTTTAGAAAAATTCTTTACTAAGTAGTATGGCACCGTTACGACTTCATAACAAATTGGTGTCTTATCAGCGTAGCGAATCCGCTCCATCCGCAAAACGTTCTCATTATCTTTTAACGCAAGACGCTCTTTTTCAGATAAAGATGGATTGCCAATCTGATAAGAAATTAACTTACTTGAAGGAACTTGACCATTAGCCTTAGTAATCTCAGTAAAGGACATAATTCCTGACATTTTTTCTTGAACCTTTTGACTAGCAACATAGGTCCCGCTACCCAAGCGCCGTTCTAAAATTCCTTCATCTTCTAATGTTTTAATCGCTTGGCGTAAAGTCATTCTCGAAACGCCAAACTTAACTGCCAATTGACGTTCTGCTGGAATACGATCCCCTACTTGATAAACGTGATTCTCAATATCACGCTTAATCTGATTGTGAATCTTGATATACATCGGTTCTTCCATAGTCGCCACCCCCAAAGTTTAGTACTGCTATTATTATAATCTAAATTGGTCTAGCTTGCATTAATAACACTGCTTCAATTTTACAGACTATTTTTTCTTAGCGGTCCACTTCACTCCAAGAATATAAACATTTGGACGCTTGTTATATTCCACTTCAACTTGTTCATTATCATTAGCAACTACACTGGCACTAAATTTTGCTTCATCTTTAACAGCTAAGTTAGCCTGATTAGGATTCAGCACAATATTGTGGCCCTTCATATTAGCTTCACCGCTCAAAGCTAAAAAGTACTCATAGTTCATATTTCCAGTGAAGGTAACACGTGTAGCATCACATTTCGCCTGATCTTGAAAATCTGCATGAGCTAAAATTACGGCATTGTTCATTGTAACTTTTGCTTCATCAACTACTATCATTCGATTGATGGTTGAATTTTGAATGATTGTCCGTGTCTTTTTATCAATATAAACCCCACCCAAAAAAGTAGAATTCATAATATTGCTCCAGCAGTCATCACTTAAATAAAGGCAGGAATCGCTAGCAGACTTAACTTTTGAATTAAGCATATTCATCCAAGTTTGCCCATGCAGTAATACATAATCTACTTCCGAATTATTAAGATCCAACTCCGCATTCGTTTTGGCAAAAGTATTAATACTGCCGTGAATCTTTGAATTATTTACAATTGCTGTTCCTTCGCCTTCAATTGCCAAAGCACAATATTTGTCCGAGAAATAATCAATTTCTGAATCATTCATTTCCAAACGGAAATTGGCATGGTCATACATGGAAACTGAACCGTTAACAATTTTAGTTGAATAAAGTTCCAACGTGATCTTACCATTAACCGCGATAGCTGCTGTATCAGTTCCCGTGCCCTTAATAAAGCAATTACGCAAAGTTAAATAGCCATCAACGCCTACTGGTACAGATAGGCTATTATGTTCGGTAGTTGTATCAATGCATAAATTTTCTAAAGTTACATAACGACTATCTTCTGAAACACTAATATAGCCATAAATAGTCGTGTCTTCTGGCAAAGAGCCTGTTCCCTTAATTGTGATATCTGTTAGTGTGATGCCCTGCGGCAAATAATAATATCCGGGGCCCAGCATCAACACATCATCGGCACGCAAATCCTTTAAAGCCTCGTGCCAACTGACTGAACTGCTAGATCCCCCTACTCTAATTATCCTAGCCATCCATTATCCTTTCATCTCGTAAAAACCGATTACTATTGTACTAATTTTCTTCAATTTATGTTGTATTTTTGCTCATCAAAAAAGCTAGGTTCGATTCCTAGCTTCTTATACTATTTCATTTTAACATTCCAGTAATAAGCCACATTACCATAAGGAGAAAGTTGAAAACCTTTCACTCTCTTATTCAATAAGTATGACGTACCTTGTTGGAATAGTGGTGCCGCAAAGGCATCCTTTTGAATTAATTGTTTTTCAGCGTTAACTAAGGCATTCAATCTCTTCTGCGGATCAGTGGCATAAGTTGAACGAGCCAAGTCAATTTGCTTCCAGAAGTTAGCATTGTGATAATCTGGCGCTAAATTAAACAAACCACCAACTGTCAAGAAATCAATTGGATCTTCATAACTTGGCTGCCAAGTTCCGTAAACAAAGTCGTAATTGTGATTAGTTGTGTTAGATAGCCGTGACTTCAAAGGAATTGACCGTACCCGTAGAGTTAGACCAGGTAAATTTTTCATCAAATTGCTTTGAATAAATTCACCCACGCGCTTAGCATCGTCAATATCTGAAGTAAGCAATTCTAAGGTTAGCTTCTTCTTACCCAATTGCTTCAAGCCAAGTTGCCATTCTTTTTTAGCTTCCTTGGCATTATAGGTAACCAAGTCGCCGGCATCCTTGCGGTAATCGTTGCCAGTTGCCTGATCGGTAATAAAGTCGGCGGCAACAATCCCATTTAATACCTTGCCTTGATGCAAAACGGTCTTGACTAACTGTTGCTTATTAATTGCCCGGCTAATGGCCCGACGAATATGAACATTGCCTGTACTCTTACGCTTCAAGTTGAAAGAAAGATAACCATTAGTTGGCGTAACTTTGGTATGATAGCTAGAATTATTTTGATACTGCTTAACAAAATCAGAAGTCAATGTCGTGTAATCAAGTTCACCACTTCTGAACAAGTTAACCCCAGTTGAAGGAGTTTGAACCACTTGTACGTTAACTTTAATCAAATCAACAATTTTCTTGTTCCAGTAAGTTGGATTTTTCTTGTAAGTCCACTTCAAATTTGAACCTGTCCAACCAGATACGGTAAATGGACCATTGTAAACTAGATTCTTACTGCTAGTCCCATACTTAGAGCCTAACTTTTTAACCAATTTAGAATTCTGAGGATAGAATTGTGCACCCTCTAAGATTTGTGGCAAATATGGAATTGGATTAGCTAATGTAACTTGCACCTTATACTTGCCGAGTGCTTTGATTCCCAATGAATTTACCGGTGCTTTACCTTGAGAAATTGCCTCACCGTTTTTGATAATGGCATAAGAATCGGCATCTAAAGATGAATTTTTTGGGTCAACGGTTCTGCGCCAAGCCGTTACATAATCCAGGGCAGTAACTGGATCACCGTTAGACCACTTAGCATTATTGCGTAAGGTAAAAGTATAGACCTTCTGGTCTTTAGAACGTTCAACTTTTGTCGCACCAGCTAATTCTGGCTGATTTTTCTTATTAAAACGGTAAAGACCTTCCATGGAATTCTGCAAAACTTCTGAACTAGTCGTATCTCCATACTTGCTCGAATCTAAAGTTGAAATTTCATTTGTGACAGAGGTATTCATTGTCTTAGTCGGTGCAGCATTACTGCCATTGTTAGAGCAAGCTGCCAGCACCAATGCGGCAGCTGCTGTCATCACTCCTGAAAAAATCCATTTTTTACGTCTCAATCTTCTCACCCTTTACTTACTTTTTGTTTAATACTTACATTTTACAAGTATATCTAATACGGAAGAAATTTCAAATACTTTTTCCGTATAATAGCTATAATCAATACGTATACAAAAATGGCAAAAAAAGAAACGTCACATAGGACGTTTCTTTTTTCGGGTTGGGTGTTCTTTTAGAACTATTGGGTTAGCTGGATTCGAACCAGCGCA
>CAKNLX010000010.1 GCA_930989465.1 uncultured Lactobacillus sp.
AGTTGTAAGTCAAGTAAGCAATAACTGCTTCCATGGCTGCTCTACCTCTAGCCTTGTTGGCTAAACCGATTGGCAAACCTACAGTAAACAAAATACCTTCTTGGTTGAATACTGTCCAACCACCAGCTGAAATTGTGTCCCAAACTGAGTTCCATGTAGTTCCCGGGTTGGCAATTGAACCAAACAGAGTCGGGTTATTGAACAAACTACCTAAAGCTACGACAATACCCGCAAACGAGAACAGCATAACTGGGACGAACATAGCGGCCCCAAACCGCTGTATTTTCTGCATCATAATCGTTTACCTCTGAAGAAAAAAATTAAATCAATAACTTATTCTTACATCTACACCTGCATCTACATCTTTATTTCATCAGATCAAGTCAACCGCAAGGTGCTCATACAATTGACTTTTGCCATTTGTGCTTCACACAAATATTTACTCCTCAAAAATGTTTTAAGATAAAACGTCCAGTTGATATCAAATTCTGAACTTAACTCTATCTTAGTAGCTAGCTTACATTTTTATTTATACCATAGTTTTAAGCTAATGTAAGCGTTTTTTAAAACTATGACTTATTGTTTCATAAAGTTAAGATGATATTTCATTTCATGAAATTTATTTCAGCCCTTCAATGATGTATATACCAATATTTATACCCCCTTTATTTTGCTTGTCGCGCCTATGTTTAATCATTTACTTTACATACAAAAATAACATGTCAATAAATATGCTATAGACATTCTCTATTTATACACATAAAATCCTCTGCAATATATTTCATTTCATGAAACGAAACAAGTGATAAAACCTTTTTCCTTTCCAAGATGAACTACTTTGCTTACTGAAATAACACAAAGTCTGGCATAATTAACGGTAAGTTAAATGCACAGGAGGAATTATTATGACAATCAAATTTATTGCACTTGATACCGATGGTACCTTGCTTAATTCAACAGGTAAGATTTTGCCCAGTACAAAAAAGGCAGTTAAAACAGCTTTAGACCAAGGAATAAAAGTTGCTTTATGTTCTGGTCGGCCAATCGCAGGATTAAAACATTTTATGGACGAATTAGGAATTATTGGACCTGATCAATATGCTATCACTCTTAATGGCGCAATTACCCGCACAGCAGATGGCAAGATAATGACTAAAGATCTAGTTTCTAATCGACTTTATCGTAAAATGTATGCTTTTGCTAACGAGCATCATTTACCTTTTAACGTTGTTTCCCCTGATTCAAAAATAATTACAGGAGATCATGATGTTGATTTAATGGTTTATACTCAAGCTTACGAAAATAGTGCGACTTTATACATTAGAGAGCCAGATGAATTGCCTAGTGATTTTGAAATTGCTAAAGGTTGTTTTGCCACTAAAGCTAAGTTGTTAGACCAATGGGAGGATAAAATTCGCCAAGAATTTGGGCAAGAGCTGTATATTGTTCGTGCCGACGATTGCTTCTTAGAGCTACTTCACCCTAATGTTAATAAAGGAACCGGATTAAAAGAATTAACTGAAAAACTTGGCATTACTCCAGAAGAGGTCATGGCAATTGGAGACGAAAGAAATGATATTACCATGTTTGACTTTGCTGGAACAGCTGTTTGCATGGGTAATGGCTCCGAAGAAGCGAAAAAGCATGCTGATTATGTTACCACTTCAAATGACGAAGATGGCATCAGCAATGCTTTTGAGAAATTTTTATGAACAACCTAAAACAAGTATCTGAGAAGTGATTAATCTTTCCTAGATACTTGTTTTATTATTTGTTCAAATATTCACGCAAAGCTGGCAAAACTTTCTCCGCCTCAACTCGTCCGACCTCATACACTCGTCGCATCTCTTTTTTATCTGTTTCTAAAGTGCCAATTTCAAGCGGAAACGGTGGACGAATAATAAACGCCTTGCCAGCTTCTTCATCCTTTTCCATTTGGTCAAGCACTGCGTTATAATCCTCAGCTCTTGTGGATAACTTTTCTAGCACTGCTGGATATTCACGCAAAAGCACTTTCTCTAGTGGATAAATCTTACTCTGCTTCTTACGATAAGATTTTGGCTGCGTCGTAATGACCACTTTTTTATTACAATTCTTCTGCTTTAAAAAATCATATGGAATCGAATCAGATACACCACCGTCAAAATAGTAATGCCCATGAATTGCAACTGGATGAGCAAAAAATGGAATCGACGACGAGGCTCTAATCCACTCTAAGTCAACATAACCTGCATCATGTAATTGATGATAAACCGGCTCACCTGTTGCAGCATCAGTTGCAACACACCAAAAGTCCATTGGATTAGTCATAAATTTTTCTTTATCAAAAACATCCAACTTATCAGGCAAAATATGGTAACAAAAGTTAGCCGCATACAAATTGCCTGACCGCCGCCATGACTTCCAACTAGCATAATATGGTTTCCCCGCAAAGCGCATGTTGTAGCGCAATACTCTTCCCTTTTGCTCCGACTTCAAGTTTACGCCAAAGGCAGCACCGGCTGAAACGCCAATTGCTAAATCAAAGGTTATGTCATTTTCTAAAAACGCATCAATTACGCCAGCTGTAAACAGCCCACGCATTGCTCCACCTTCAAGTACTAACCCACTTTTCATATTTTCCCTCTTTATCAAAAAAAGACCTACGCTTTTCGCATAGGTCTAATTTATTCTTATTTTAATTTTACTTCAAGCCCGACCATTGCCATTCCGTTACTTCTGGCATATCCTTACCATTGTCACGAATGTATTGATGGTGCTTTTCAAGCAAGTCATCCATGTGACTGATGAAGTCCGCATTCTTGCCCTTCAAAGCTGGGATGCTTTCTATGGCATCCTTAGCTAGGTCAAAGCGATCAAGATGATTCAATACCCGCATGTCAAATGGGGTAGTAATATCACCATTTTCTTCATAGCAGTGAATATGAACATTGTAGCGCTTGCGAGCAAACCAGATGGATTCCATCATGCTCTTGTAGCCATGCCATGCAAAGATTACTGGCACATCCTTAGGGAATAATCTGTCAAATTCTTCAGTTGAAAGACCATTCTTGTTGTCCTTAGGATCCATGAGCTTCATGACGTCAACTACGTTAATGTAGCGAATCTTCAAATCTGGGAACTTCTTGTGCAAGATATCGATTGCGGCTAAAGTTTCAATAGTTGGTTCAGTTTCAGTTGAAGCAAAGACAACGTCTGGCTTAACGCCCTTGTCAGTTGAAGCCCAATCAATGTAGCCTAAGCCCTTGTCTACCAACTTCTTGGCTTCTTCAATTGAGAACCATTGTGGACGAGGCTGCTTAGAAGTTACCAAAACATTGATGCATTCTCTATCTTTCAAGGCCTTATCGCCCACTGCCAAAAGCGTATTAGTGTCTGATGGCAAGTATTCATGAACAAGATCTGGACGGTTCTTTTCATACAAGTGAGTCAAGATACCTGGATCTTGGTGAGTGTAACCATTGTGGTCTTGTTGGAATACAGTTGAAGTTGCGACAAAGTTAAGTGATGGATAATCATGACGCCAGTATTGTTCCTTAGCTTTTCTTAACCACTTCATGTGTTGCGTGAGCATGGAGTCAACTACTCGGCCAAAGGCTTCATAAGTAGCGAAGAAGCCATGACGACCAGTCAAAACATAGCCTTCAAGGAAGCCCTCATCTTGGTGTTCTGACAATTGTGAGTCAATCACACGGCCACTTGGAGCCAGGTTTTCATCATTTGGTTCATGAACTTCTGGTTCCCATTGGCGCTTTTGATCATCAAGTAATTGGAACAAGCGGTTTGATTTAGATTCATCTGGACCAAAGCCGCGGAAAGTAGTTGGGTTGAGCTTAGCAACTTCATCCAAGTACTTAGCCCATTCAACCATGTCTTGAGCTTCAACTGAACCTGGCTTGTCAAACTTCAAAGCAAATTTGCGGTAGTCTGGCAAGTTAAGCCGCTTAGGATCAAGACCACCGTTAGTGATTGGGTTCATGGCCATTCTATGTTCACCCTTAGCAGTGTTTTCAGTTACGATTTCCTTAGGTGAACCGTCTTCATTAAACAATTCTTCCGGCTTGTAGCTTTCCAGCCAATCAGTAAGCATATCAGCGTGTTCCATATCGCCTTGAGCAACTGGAATTGGAATTTGGTGAGCCCGGAATGAATTTTCAATTGGGTTGCCATCCAAGTCCTTCTTTGGACCAGTCCAGCCCTTAGGGCATTGGAAAATAATCATTGGCCAATGTGGCAAGGTAGCATCATTGTTTTCACGGGCATGCTTTTGAATAGCCTTGATTTCTTCAATGACTTCATCCATGGTCTTAGCCATTTCTTCGTGAACCTGCATTGGGTCCTTTTCACCGTCAAAACGGCCGCCCTTAAAGACTGAAACAAAGTGAGGATCCCAACCCATGCCGCGGAAGTATTCGGTTAATTCTTGATCGCTCATGCGAGAAACAATGGTTGGGTTAGAAATCTTAAAGCCGTTGATTTGCAAGATTGGCAGAACTGCACCATCTTTAATTGGGTTAATGAACTTGTCACTAAACCATGAAGCAGCTAAGGGACCAGTTTCAGCTTCACCATCACCAATTTCAACAGCGGCAATAACATCTGGATTATCCAAAACAGCACCAGTACCGTGTGAAAGTGAGTAGCCTAATTCCCCACCTTCATGAATTGAACCTGGAGTTTCAGGAGCAGCGTGAGAAGCAACACCACCTGGGAAACTAAAGCGTTTGAATAGCTTAGCCATCCCCTTTTCGTCCTGGGTAATCTCTGGGTAACGTTCAGTATATGAACCATCAAGATATGAGTTAGAAACCATTACCTGACCACCGTGACCTGAACCCTCAATATAAAACATGTTCAAGTCATACTTCTTAAGCACACGATTCAAGTGAGCATAAATAAAGTTTTGTGGTGCAATCGTGCCCCAGTGACCAATTGGCTTAGGCTTAACGTCTTCTGCCACCAACGGAGTCTTGAGAAGCGGATTCTTCATCAAGAACAATTGACCAACTGACAAGTAGTTGGCTGCGCGCCAATATGCATCAACGCTCTTTAAATAGTCTTTTGAGTCATAATCAACTGCCATCTTATTCTCCTTTGAGCATTTAAGAGTGCTCTTGTTCATTTGTTCTTTTGTTTACACTTATATCATACCAAATTATCTAAAAAGTTCAACTATTTTTATAATTGGATCCTACCAATTTAAAAAATAAGTATTTAATTTAAAATTGCATCCCTTTTTTGTTGCTATATCAACCTTTTAATGCTTTGATATAAGTATTTAGCTGCTTAAATACTGATAAGTACAGATAAACAAATATCAAATACTGACATAATCAGTGCAAAATTATTCATTCATGTTAGATTACTAAATGGAGGGCATGAGATGACCCAAGAAGAAAGATTAATACAAATTAAACAGTTACTTGAAAAAAAGCACCAATTATCAACTAGACAGATTGCAGCTCACTTCAATGTATCATTTGATACGGCAAGACGAGATGTAATTCATCTAACTGAAACTGGTCAAGCAATTAGAGTTCATGGTGGTTTGATGGAAATTAATTGCAACAGCGTACCTGATTTTTTAGCAAGAAATCAAGTACAATCACCGGTTAAGATGAAAATGGCTAGAATAGCAAAGAGATTTGTTCATCCAGGTCAATGTGATTTCATCGGTTCATCAACTACGTTAAAGCAGCTCTGTCCAATGCTTAATGGTATTGACATGCAGATCGTCACGAATTCAATCGACAACGCATTAAGCTTATTAGCAACAGAAATCCCATCAGTCAGATTGTTGGGCGGCGTTATCAACAAAAAGCAGCGTTTCATTTATTCTGAAACAGCATTAGAAACATTGCGTCAAATCCATTTCAATACTGCATTTATTGGTGGATCTCGAATCAGAGATGACGGCGTATATACACCAAGCATGGCTGATTCCAAAATTGTCGAAACCGCCGCTAGTCGCGCTAATCAAGTTGTATTAGTTGCCGAAAAATATAAATTTACTAATCAATCCTCTTCGCCATACATGTCTGTCCCCCTCAATCAGATCGATGTCCTTATTACCGACACCCCATTGCCTGAGGAATTAAAGCATCATTTTAATCCAAAAACGCAAATTATACCTGTTTTAAAGGAGTGATAGTTATGTTCAGTCTCTTTAACCAAAAGAAACAAAGCGAAAGTCGTGAAGTATACCAAGATTTGAAGAATTTTTATAATAGTTTTTTTAGCAATATCTACAATGAAATGAATATTGGTCGCTATCGGCAGATTCGCGATGCAATTGGGCTTGTTCTTAATAAGTTCGACAGTGGTGATCATCCTCTTGAATACACTAGCAAATTGGTCATGTATATTCAGGCTCGAGTTGCCATGAATCACCTGCATCTAACTCATGAACAGCAAGACCTAATGAAAAAGCTAAGTGACGCTACCAAATATGTAAATATTTCTTATGTTTATCTGAGTCCGCTCACTTCGGTAGAACAATTTGTTAATATTTAAGTGTATCTAGAACCTGCTCTAGATGAAAAAATGAATCCAAAAAGACCGAGTAGCTGATCTGCTCGGCCTTTTTATGCAATAATATTGTTAAAAGATATAGATTTTTTCAAAGGAAATAATTATGACAAAATTACCATTCAAAGTTGTTGCTGTCGATATGGATGGCACTTTCATGCATGATGATCAAACTTTCGATCACAAGCGCTTTGACCGCATCTTAACAGAATTACACAAAAAGGGGATTCACTTTATCGTTTCAAGTGGGCGCCCTTATACCAGATTACGCAAAGATTTTGCTGGCTTTTTAAACCGAATCGACATGATTGCTGACAATGGCTCGCTTTTGCTTCAAGATAATCAAATTATTAGCACTCATTTGCTCACTTATAAAACAACCTTAGATCTAATAAGTTTTATCAAAGAGCATTATTCCAAGAGTTCAATTATTGTCACTGGGATCAACAATTCATATACAACTATTAATGCTTCTCCTAGTTTTAAGCAGACGATGAACTTCTATTACCCCGATCGAATTGAAGTTACTGATTTAGCAGCGGCTATCAATCCGCAGGATATGATTACTAAAATCACCTTAAGTTATCAATATGATTTTTCCGCGGAATTAGAAAAAGAATTCAACCAAACCCATGCCGAGAAGATTCACTGTACTTCTAGTGGTTTCGGTTTGCTTGATATTGTGCCTTACAGCGTTAATAAAGGGAGCGCTCTAAAATACTTCTTACGCTATTTTGGTGCTAAACCCAATGAATTAATTGCCTTTGGCGACGGAATGAATGATGCTGAGATGTTAAAACTAGCCGGTTACAGTTATGCGATGGCTAATGCAGAAGATCATGTTAAGAAAATCGCCAAGTATGAGGCCCCGAGTAACAATGATGATGGAGTTTTAGAGGTGCTTGATTCATATTTAGCTAAAGTAGAGAAATAATAATTACTGTAAACTAAAACCGTCTGAATGAGCAAAATAAAAAAGTAGCCAAGTTTTCTTAAACTAATTGACTTAAGAAAACACAGCTACTTTTTATTTACCCAAATTAACAAAGGTATTAAAGTTCATATAATGATAATGCACGCGCATATTTGATACTTCAAACGGCGTCCCATCATCCAAGAAGAAGATCCCTTCCATTACACCAACAGGTTCAGTCGGCTTCAAATTTAGCTTCTGCTGATCTTCTTCATTCGATGGTTCAACAGTGATATTCAAGAATGACTTAGTAACGGTCTTTCCCTGTTCATCTTCCAAATAGTTAAACAAAGACTTTTGTAAAGTCTCTGGCTTTAATTCCGGCACAATTTTAATCGGCAAATATCCAGTCTCAATTAAAAATGGTTGTTCATCTAACAGTCGCAGACGCTTGAATTCATAAACAAAATCATTTTCATTTAAAAATAAGTCTTCCGCAATTTCTTTAGTTGCCTTAATCACATGAAAATCAAGCAACTTAATTTGTTGTTTTTTACCAGGGACTTTAAAAGAATCAGTGATTCCAAGATTCGATCCATCATAACGAAACATTGCCTGTTTGCGCAAATATAGTGGATTAATAAAAGTTCCACTACCTCGCTTTTTAAAAACGATCCCTTGTTGAGCCAACAGCTCCAGCGCACGCTTCATTGATGATCGACTTACCTGATAGTGTTCGGCTAGACTGCGTTCATCAGGCAGTCGCATCCCCTTATACTGATTATTCAAAATATTCTGTTTAATGTCATGCATAACTGTCCGATAAACATAATCTGCCATTATTCTCGTCCTTGATCTGCCTTTTTAATACTATCAATAAACCAAGTTGCAAACTTATCCAAGTCCACATCTGTCGCAATCTCCGCATTGGCATGTTCTTGGTCCATAAAATCCATTACGCTGGCACCATAAGTATATTGCCCGCGCAATTCAATATTCACGTTTGCCTTTTTCATTGTAAACATTTCCGGATGAAGCATAATTCCAACTGCAGTCGGATCATAAATCTTAATTCGCGGATCACCGTCTGGTTCATGAATGTTAGAGAAAAGTGAATACAACATATTACCCACTTCACCACATGTCTTAACTTTATCCATTTGCTCTGGTGTTAAATGGGCCTTATTTCCAATTTCAAGTGGAGCAACCTTAACTAGCAATCCACTATGAAAAACTACCTGCGCTGCTTCCGGATCTCCCGCAATATTATATTCCGCAAATGGGCTATGATTTCCGTGACCAATATTACCACCCATAATTACAATTTCCGCAATATTTTCTTTAACTTCAGGATATTGCTTAAAAAGTAAGGCAAAGTCAGTTAATGGTCCAATGCCCATCAGAGTTATTTTTTCTGGACTACTTTTAATTTCCTTAGCCATCAACGTTGCAGCAAGACCAGGTTCAATTAAAGAATCATCAGCTTGTTCAAATTCAAAGCCGGCAATCCCTGTTTTACCATGAACCGAAGCAGCACTAATCATTGGTGCCACCAGTGGTTGATTAGCACCCACTACGACAGGAACCTTAGTATGCAAAAACTTTTCTAAATTTAAGGTATTTTGCAAGGTATATTTCAGTGCCACGTTACCCCAAGTAGGCACAATCATGCGCACATCAAGTTCTTGTGCAAAAAGACTAATCGTCATGGCAGCAATGTCATCAATGCCAGGATCAGTACTGATAATTAAAGGTCTCTTGTTCATAAAATTATCCTCTCGTATTAAGTACTTTTATAATAGCAAAAAACCAACCAATTAAGAAAGTGGTTGGTTTTATTCTGATAATTATTTTTCTTTTTTGGGTTTAATACGTTGAATGTGTTCTTCTTCATGGTCACCTAATACTAATGGCACACGCTCAACCACAGTATCGGCATACTCCAGTCCGAACCAAGATGCAGGGTTAGAAGATAAATTCTGCAGCCATACTCTTGCTTCAACCATGAACTTTTCATAGCCTGTCAATTTAGTTAATGGACTAATTACGTCGTTAACAATTACAAAGGCGAAGTCCCCTACATCACGACCCGGTGTAGTAGTGAATTGTTGTGGTTGAGCTTCAATCGTTCCATCAGCGATCAAATCATGAACAATTTGCCGCAAATAAACATTTACACTGGTTTGTTTTCTAAAACCTAAATACAACTGAACGTTAATTACATTCTTAGTACCATAAGTATTGACCGCGTATTCTGCAGTATATGGCTCGTTAGTAACATTAACAGTTACAAACCAGTAAGCCTTAGCCCGTTTAGGTCTCTTATCCAAAATTGAATAAAGCATTTCGCGCTTAATGAATTTATTATACTTAACCTTAGCCATATAAACTACATTCGTAGCGTAAACTGGATAATCATCACAGTGGCTCAACTCAGTCAACATATCTGTATATTCATCTAAGCGAACATAAGCATTCTGCTCCTCACGCTTATCACGGATCTTATTGCCATAGAACCACACGTACATGATTGCCAAAATAAAACCAGCAATTAAAACAGTGACGTAACCGCCATGCAAAAACTTAGTTAAGCTTGAGAATAAGAACATCCCTTCAATAAAGGCAAAGACTACTAAGAAAATGCATCGTATTGATAGCGCGGTACCTTTTTTACCCAGATATTCAAATAATAAGATAGTTGTCATCAACATGGTAACCGTGATGGCCAGACCATATGCTGCTTCCATATGATGTGAAGTTCTAAATAAGAAAACAATTGCAACTGTAATGACACAGATCATCTTATTAATTGAAGGAATATAAATCTGTCCCTTCTCATTTGAAGGATAGATAATATTCATTCTTGGTAAAAATTTTAAACTACTTGCTTCAGCTACTAAAGTGAATGAACCCGTAATCAAAGCCTGAGAAGCAATAATAGCGGCAATCGTAGCCAAAGCAATAGCAAACAATCTTAGACTACTTGGTACTGCTTCAAAAAATGGATTGAAATCACCATTACCAGCATGATAATTAGCATTTTGTAAAATCCAGACGCCTTGCCCTAAATAGTTTAAAATCAAGCAAACAAACACATAAGGCCAAGAGCCCATAATATTACTTTTCCCGACATGTCCGACATCTGAATAAAGAGCCTCAGCACCAGTAGTTGCCAAGAAAATTGAACCTAAAATCAAAATACCCACTTTATTAGCAGGACTAAATAAAATACGCAAAGCATGAATTGGATTAATTGCATCAAGCAAACTCCAATCATGGCTTAAGTTCATAAGTCCAATAAGCCCTAAAAAAGTAAACCACAGGAGCATGATTGGACCAAAGGCCTTACCAATCACACTCGTTCCCATTCTTTGAATTGAAAATAGTAAAACCAGGATAACAATAGTAATCAAGATAACCATATCTTGCGACGAAACTGGAATTACATCACCAAAGCGCATATTTTTCAATCCTTCAATTGAAGTTGTAACAGTCACAGCTGGAGTTAATGTCCCATCAGCTAACAATGCTGCTCCACCAATTAAAGCTGGGATAACTAGCCATTTAGCCCTCTTTCTAACCAATGCATAAAGAGAGAAGATCCCTCCTTCACCATGATTAGTCGCCTTCAAGGCAATTATCACATATTTGACCGTTGTCAATAATGTAACAGTCCAAAAAATCAACGAAATGGAGCCAACAATTAGTTCACGGTTAACATTACTAATTCCACCATTTTCAGTCACAATCGACTTCATAACATACAAAGGACTAGTACCAATATCACCATAGACAATGCCGATAGCAATTAAAAGGCCAGCAAAAGACACCTTTTGCTTACCAGATATTTTATTCATAAGTTTTTATCCTCTATTTCACTTAAAAATTAAAATTTTTACTAGTATAGAAAAAGTCTAGATTTTTTGCAATAAAAATATATCTTTTAAAAAAATAAAAAAGGAGATGAAATCTCCTTCAGTCACTTAATTTACTTTTTCTTATCTTCGATGGTGCCATCACTATGAGCAATAATTACTTCGTCACACATATCCAGGAACAAGCCATGTTCAACTACGCCAACAGTATGATCAAGGTAATCAGCTAAACCATGAGGTGCTGGAACAGGATCTGCAGCCAAATCAATAATATAATTTCCATAGTGAGTCACATAACGTTGATTGCCTTCCATACGCCACCGAGGCTTTAATCCTTCTTGTTCAAAACGTTTAAAGTTTTGTTCACAAGAAATTGGTAAAACTTCAACTGGTAATGGGAAGCCGCTTAAACGATGCACTAATTTTGATTCATCAACGATCCAAATGATCTTCTTAGAATTGATTGCTACATTTTTTTCTAAAGTTAATGCACCACCGCCGCCTTTGATTCCATCCAAGTTATTGGCAACCCGATCAGCACCATCTACAGTTAAATCAGCTTGATCAATATCGGCCAATTCACTAACTTTAAAGCCTAAGCCCTCAAGTTGTTTTTTACTACGGTTACTAGTAGTTACGATAGCCTTCAGTTTTAAGCCGTCTTCATCTTTGCGCTTACCTAAAGCATCAATGAAAAAGGCAACGGTTGAACCTGTACCAACGCCCAATACCATACCTGATTTAACCATGGCAGCTGCTTTTTCTGCTGCTTCTTTTTTCAAACGATCTTGTTCTTGCTTGTTCATTATTCATCATCCTCCATCGCCTGTTTAACTTCCTGTTCAGTTGGAATTGAAGGCTGAGCACCTAAACGTTGTACGGCAATTGAAGATGCACGACTTGCAATTTTAGCTGCTTCTTCAAAGTTAGATAGGTCAGAATTCAAATTGCTTACCAAATATCCAATAAAGGTATCTCCTGCACCAGTAGTATCGGCTGCTTCAACTTTATAAGCTGGTATTAATTCTTCAACATCGGGAGTTGAAATATACGCACCCTTATCACCATAGGTAATAACCACGTTTTTTACACCAAGCATGTGTAGTTTTTCTGCATTAGTGGCCAGCGTTGAATTATCTTTAATTGCAATGCCAGTGATCTTGGCACTTTCAGTTTCATTCGGTGTAATGATATCAGTATATTGCAGTAATTCTTTAGGAATCTCATCAACTGCAGGAGCTGGATTTAAAATAGTGATTTTTTTGGCCTTTTTAGCAATCTTAAATGCTTCAAGCGTCACATCTAGTGGGATTTCGAATTGAGCAATTACACAATCCCAACTCTTAATCAAATCACCAGCTGCACGGATATCTTCCACTGTCAGTTCATAATTTGCGCCGTGATCAATAATGATGTCATTTTGCCCAGCTTCATTCAACGTGATATAAGCATGGCCTGTCTTTGCCCCCATTGTGGTTTGCACATAAGTTGTGTCCACGCCATAACTCTTGAGCTGATGCGTGATAAAATTTCCTTCACTATCTTCACCTACACGGTTAATAAGGTAAGTTTCAGCTCCACTTTTAGCAGCTGCAATTGCCTGATTAGCACCCTTACCGCCACCAGCAGTAGTAATGTCTAGCGCATTAATTGTTTCACCAGGCTTAGGAAAGTCTTTTACATGTAATGTTGTATCAACATTACTTGAACCAATAACTACAATCTTCTTCATTATGAGCATCCTCTTCTAAAAATGGATTTATTCAACCTCAATTATAACAAAAAACGTATTCAAAATATTGAACACACATTTTTGAAATCTTACTGTAAAATACCACCATTAACGAAGCCTTTTAAGCGCTCAGCTTCCCACTTCAATGTATCTGAATCGTCAACTTGCGAGATCTTATACCCAACGAAATATGGTGAAGCATAGAATCGTGGAATAATCTTGCAACAAGTACCTTGACCATCATTAATTGGATAGAAAAATAAGTTATAAGAATCAACACCATGTGACAAGACTGAACGCACATATTGTGTGCCCTTTTGAATCAAATCGGCCCAAGTATCCAAATTAGTATTATCATGTGTCAAAATATTTACTTCTTGGTAGCCTTGAACTGGACGCGCTGATAAGTTCATTTCAACTGAACCCGAACGCCCGACTTCAAATCCTTTAAAGTTATCAGCGCCAATATCGTGATAGCCATCTTTATGATATAAGCCCACGATCTGCATATGTGGATGAGTTAAAGAACCATCAGACTTGGGACCAAAATTTTTATACCAAAGCACACTCTGATAACGGCCTGAATTATTCATTTTTTGAAAACACTTCAAGCCAAACTTCATCAACTCTTGATTATCTTCACGCGTATAAGTTGAAATATCTCCCTGGTGATCACTTGATTCAATTAAAATTGTTTGATTAGTATCCTTTAACGTAGGGTACTTATTCTTCAACCAAATCTTATCGCCATCTTTTTCATAAATATTAATTAGATGCTGCACATCACAAAAAGGACAGCCAGCATTCTGATTTCCTTGCCGATTACCATAATCATAATCATATGGCTTACGCTTACCAATTGAATATTCATACACTAAAGGATTCTTATCCATATTTTTCACCTGCTAAACCAAAGATATCATACATTTAACATCATTTTAACAATTTTATCGGCTAATTGTGAACATTTTTATTAATAAAACTAGGAATAGTACGTCTATATATGATAAACTACCTTTGTAAAAGAAATACATGATATACATGAGAGGAAGAATCATGAAATTCTATAAAAAATTGGTACTTACTGGTGCCGCAGCTTTAGCTGTTCTAGGCTTGAGTGCATGTTCAAATAACAATTCTAGTTCATCTTCATCTAATAAGAAGATTCCAACTAAGATTAACAAGAAGACTACCGTTACCTTTTGGTATTCACTAACTGGTAATGCGCAAAGCAGTTTGCAAAAATTGACTAAAGATTTTGAAAAGAAAAATCCTAACATTACTATCAAGTTGCAAAGCCAAGGTGGCAACTACTCTGATTTACAATCTAAGTTGGTTTCAGGTTTGCAATCGCCAAAGGATTTACCGACAATTACTCAAGCTTATCCTGGCTGGCTTTACAATGCTGCCAAGAACAATATGCTTGTTAACCTAACCCCATACATTAACAATTCTGAAATTGGCTGGGGCTCATATGCTAAGAGTGGCATTAAGAAAGCTCTTTGGAATGGTGCAAACATCAACGGTACACAATATGGTGTTCCTTTCAACAAGTCAGTTGAAGTACTTTTCTACAATAAGACCTTACTTGATAAGTATGATGTTAAAGTCCCAACTAACATGAGTGAATTGGCTTCTGCATCCGCAAAAATTTACCGTGAAAGTCACCACAAAGTACGCGGTGTTGGATTTGATGCTTTAAACAATTACTACATGATGCAAATGAAGGAAACTTACGGCAAAGACTTCAATAAGAACTTAAACTTTGCTGCCAAGGATTCCGTTAAAGCCATCAACTACTACGCTAATGGAGTAAGAGCCGGCTACTTCATGCAAGCTGGTACTGAAAAGTACATGTCAACTCCATTCAACAATGGTCGCGTTGCTATGTTCATCGGTTCAACTGCCAATGAAGCTTACCTTAAGCAAGGACTTAAGAAGGGTTACACTTATGGTGTAGCTGCTCGTCCAAGCACGATGAACGTACAACAAGGTACTGACATTTATATGTTCAAAAAAGCAACCGCAATGCAAAAGTCAGCTGCGTTTAAGTACCTTAAGTTCTTAACTTCTAAGTCATCACAACTTTACTGGGCTAAACAAACAGGCTACATGCCAGTTAATACTGCTGCTATCAACGACAAGGTTTACCAATCTGCCAAGAACAGCAAGATCCCAGCAATTATTGCCAAGACCTCTAAGAACCTTTACTTCTTACCAGTAACTAAGAATGCTACTGCCGCATATGATCAAGTTAATGCTAACATGCAAACCATTTTAGCTAAGGCAAGTAAAAAGCAATCATGGAATAGCGATATCAAGACTGGTAAAGATAAGCTTGATGCTGCTTGGAAGCAATAATTTTTCAAATAAAATATCTATCAAAAAAAGAAGTTCAGTATTAATTGAACTTCTTTTTTTTACCTAATTATTTACTAAAAATGGATATTGAATTTGATCATTATCAGTTACATTCAACTTGTAACGAGCACGATATAAAGCCTTTTCTACCGCTAATTGCCCTGCAGTTGTGGCCATTGCAATCGAATATGACTTGTGTGGTGAATTGATCAGGATTTGACTGATAGAATGCTTAATGTATGACTGGATTAGAATGACATAATTCGATTCCTTACATGCACGTAAAACATTAGAAGCCTGTTTCATCTCGATAATTCGAGCTACTCCATTGTGTGCTTCAATCACCTTAGCCAAGTTAGAGGTTAAGCTCTTGTCTCCTACTACAACGGTAACTCGTTTTTTATCGAGGTCAAAATCAATTCGGGAAGCATAGTCTTCATTTTGCTTTTCAGACGACTGCTTCTCCTTTTTTTCTAATTGATGCAATAAAGACTTGTGTCTACCTTTAGTCTTGTGCTTTTCCGTTTCTTTATTTTTATCCGGCTTTTCCTTCTTTTCTGGAATAGTAACTTCAGCTTCGGCATAACGCCATCTAACCCTAATGAAGGATGGATCACTGACTCGCCAAACAATACTAATCAGGTCATTTTCGTGTAAGTTAAAGTGACTTACAGTATTCATGTCTAAGTATAAAATAGCTTTTTCAGGATTTACTTGACTTAGGTTTTTGCCATTAGAGTCCTGCTTGATGTATAAACCAAAAGAATCACGGTGAACTACCGCTGGACCAAATTCGATAATTTCCTCATCTGGCGCAAAAGACTTTGCATGATGCTCAACTTTAATAATTGGACGATTGCCACTGTCATTTAAGTGATCTAGCAAAGTAACTGTATCACCGTTTTCCAGCTTTTCAATTCTAGTCAAGTGTTCATTAAAATATTGTACTGAATGACCATTCTCATCCACTGCTTCTGCACCTAGCAGCTTACGTCTAATCTCATATTGTTTTTCCTTTGGTTTAGCCACAGGAATTATTTTCTTAACCACAGGCTTAGGAATAGGAGTTATGGTCGCATATTTGTTTTTATTCTTTAAAACCGTAGGACTCAGAGCTTTAGCAGCTTCTTCTTTTTTAGCTTTTTCTTTTTCAAGCTCTTCCTTCGTTTTTTTCGGCTTTATTTTTTCTACAGTATTTTCATCATTTTCTTCTTTAGTTTCTATTTCAGTTTTATTTTCTGGCTTATTCTCAGTTTTTATTTCTGGCTCATTTTTTACAGCCTGATCAGCTTTTTCCGCAATTTTAACGACTTCATTCTTATTCTCAGGTGGATTGCCTAGTACTGCCTGGTTATATATTTTACTAATAATTTTCAACGCAATCATTGACTGCTTCAGTGATTGGGGATCGCTCCCCGTCGCCTGCATTAAATCAATAATATCTTTTCTATAATCAATCGTCATATATTTACCTTCTTATTTCTTAAATATGAATATTATACAAAAATTTTTAATGCTAATCTAATTCTTTATAGATTTTTATATTATTTTTCCTGTAAAACCATTATAATAAAAGTAGTTAAAATATCATTTATTAAATGGGGGGAGACTACTATGAAAAAGAAACTTTTACTTTTCGTATCCTTTTTAGCCGGTTTATTGTTCTTGGTATCTACACCAACTTATGCTAGCAAGCTTCCTAAAGGCTATGGTATTGCTAAAACCTTTACCACACCAAAAGCAACCCGTGGCACCTGGTATTATCGCGAAAAGGGTGATAAAACAATTTCTAAGGTAAAGATCACTGCTCATAGCGTAGATGGTAAAAAGCTTTACGTACCTTCACAAAAGTTCTTCGAGAAAAATGTTTACAACGTTTCAGCTAAGAAGCGTAATCAGTTCATCAAAAAAACTGAAAATATTTATGCTGCAGCTAACTATAAAAAGGGCTTCAATGTCAACAATTGGGTTAACTTAGCTGGTGATGGTGAATACTACATCCCTGTTACTAGAACTGTTAACGGCAAAAAGGTTAAGGCATTAAGAATAGCTACTGGTGCTGGTCCTTATACTGCTGCATATGCATACAAAACTAAGGCATTGGTTAAATAATCATTGTCTAACGAAAAAGCAAATTAGCATAATTTGCTTTTTCTTTTACCGATTTTTACTTTTCCGTATTTCTCCTTCAAAAAGAGCGGTCAATTTTGCCAAACTCTTATGATCAGGATAGCGTTGAACTAATTGCTCAATTTTATCGGTAGCTAATTTTTTTACTTCTTCGGCTGAGCCCATTTTCTCTAAAAAATCTGCCAAATCACCTGAACGAGCAAGTAACTTACGCTCACTACGACTTTCTGCCAGAAAAGCTTGATCAACCTTACGTAACTTCAAACTACCATCTGCATTAAAGTGATATCCTCCCCACATATGCTGCTTAATTGGTTGCATCGGTTCGCTATCCACATAACACAATTTTCCTACCATATGGTGCGTCTCAGTAATTCCTAACGTAACCGGGTCATAAATATCGACATAGTTAAAAATTTTCTCCCGCATTTTAGCCACCTGACGTCGTTCAGCTGGCGTCAGTAAAAGCCAAATATTGGTTCCTTCATACAGATAAGCAGCTGCAATTGCTTCTGGATGACGACAATTAGCTAAAGCAAACTGAGCATTAATTGAACCTAACGAATGACCATAAATATAAATTCTACTACCTTTAAATTGATTAATTGTCTGATTCAATAAGTGAGCAGCTGACTTTAATTGGCTAGGAATCGTCCGTTTTCGTGCAAGCAGTGCTTTTAAAATTGGTAGATTAGTTTTAATCCATTCATCACGCCAAGTTTGTGGAGTCCCCTTTTTAAAACCATATGATCCTTTAAATAAGATTGTTATTTCATTCGGACTTGAAATGACGAAGGCTCGCATCCCATCCTTAGCATAAACATTACGACAAACAGTTCCAAGATAATGTTGATCTATTTTGATAGTATCACCCAGCTGCAATTCATCATATGCCTTTTTAGTTAATTCAACTCGTTCACGATCTGTTAACTGTGCATTTACACTCATAATTTTTCCTAAAATAAAAAACTAACTCTTACTATTATGTTAGCATGAGTTAGTTTTTTTGGATAATTTGAGCCTTTAATCATATTTTTTCTGCAAGTAATTTGCAATCGTTGACAAGCAGAAACAGACAATAAAGTACATGATTGCAATAATCACATACATTGGAATTAAGTAAGTCGTGTTCTGACTGTAAATAATTTGTGCGTGGTATAAAAGCTCTGGCAAAACAATGATAGTTGCCAATGAAGTATCCTTAACCAATGATACAAATTGTGATAATAATGCCGGAATCATATTGTGCAAAGCTTGTGGCATAATTACATGATACATAGCCTGACCATACGACATCCCGTTGGAACGGGCACCTTCCATTTGACCCGAATCAACTGAGCCAATTCCTGAACGAACAATTTCTGCTAGCATTGCACCTTCAAAGATGACTAACGCTGCAATTGAAGCTGTCGTTGGATTCGTTACAATACCTAATTGAGGTAAACCAAAATAAGTAAAGAAGATGATCAACAATAGCGGCAAGTTTCGAATAATATCAATAATAAAGCCTACAATTGCAGACACATACTTAATTTTCATGTAGCGAACTAATCCTAAGATTAATCCTACTACGAAGCTTAATGCAATTGAAATTAATGAAACATAAATCGTTACCCAAAGTCCTTGTAATAAGAAGCGGATATCGACCCATGAATATGCATGAATAAAAGTTTCCATTCTCTATCCCTTTCCTATTAGTTGACTAATTTTTTCTCTAAATGACGCATGTAGTAACTAAGCGGCAAAGTCAAGATCAAGTAGAACAATCCAACAATAATATAAGTATCAATTGTTTGGAACGTTGAGAACGCAATCAATTGTGCTTGATACATCAAGTCAAAACCGGCAACAAAGGCCAAAACTGAAGAGTTTTTAACCAAGTTGACAAACTGGTTGCCTAGTGGTGGAATCACTATCTTCATCGCTTGAGGTAAGATGACATAACGCATGGCTTGCACATAGGTCATACCGTTGGAGCGAGCACCTTCCATTTGACCAGTTCCAATTGAATTAATTCCCGCACGAACGGTCTCTGCAATAAACGCTGATGTATAAAGCGTTAAACCAATTGTCCCCGCTTGAAATCCTGACAATTTCACAATATAACGTGGAACGATCAAATAAAAGATCATGACAATTACCAGCAAAGGTATATTTCTAAAAATCGCAATATAGATCTTCGCGATCACTTGGCCAAATTTAGATGGTGCTACCTCAAGCAAGGCAAAAATCACGCCTAAAATCAAACTGAAAACTAGAGCAATAATACTACTTAAAATAGTATTCCAAAAACCTGTTAGGAAGCTGCCCCAGTTGTTAGTAATAATTTGCCACATTATTTCAAAACCCCCTTTAGACTAAAACCAGGAATTCCAGCAAACCACTTTTTAATCAAACGGTCATAAGTACCATTCTTTTGTAATTCATTCAAAGCTTGGTCGATATGATCAGCCATTTGTTTTTGTCCCTTATTAACAGCAATTCCGTAAGGAGCATTACTATAGACGCCGCCGACTAACTTATAACCAGGATTTTCTTGAGCGATACCGGCAAGCAAACCGTTGTCAGTAGTTAATGCCACACCTTGGTTAGCCTTCAATGCAGACATTGCTTGACCATAGTCATCATATTGCAAAATCCGCGCTTTAGGGGCATACTTATGTACATCATCAACTGCGGTAGTTCCTTTAACGGCCAAAACAGTTTTGCCTTCCAGATCCTTAACATTCTTGATCTTACTATTATTAGGCACTAACAAAGATGAACCGGCTGGAAAGTATGGCTTAGAGAAGGTTACTTGCTTGGCACGTTCTGGTGTAATAGTCATTGTGGCTAAAACAGCATCAACATTTCCATTTTTTAAAAGTGGGATTCTAGTGTTGGCAGTAGTAGTAACAAAATCGGTTTTAGCATCTTTACCTAGCATTTGCTTAGTTAAAGCCTTAGCCAAATCGATTTCAAACCCTTCAATATGTCCTGTCTTAATGTTCGTTAAGCCAAACAATCTAGTATCTGCTCTAACGCCCCAAACAATCGTCTTGCTCTCTTTTACTTTTTGATAAACATTGCTACTAGCATGCTGACCACAAGCTGTTAAGGTAAACGCTAATAGAATCAGCAAAGGCAAGAAAAGAAATCTTTTTATCTTTTTCATGGCATGTCACCTTAATCTTTAGAAATAACTTTGCTTAAAAATTGCCGAGCACGTTCAGTATCTGGATGAGCAAAGAATTCTTCTGGCTTGCGATCTTCTAAAATATGACCATTATCAAAGAAAATTAAGCGATTGCTTACTTCTCTAGCAAAACCCATCTCGTGGGTAACCACAACCATAGTAATGCCTTGTTCAGCAACATATCTCATAACTTCTAAAACATCTTCAATCATTTCTGGGTCAAGGGCACTAGTTGGTTCATCAAATAAAATCACCTTAGGGTGCATTGCTAATGATCTAGCAATCGCTACTCTTTGTTTTTGTCCACCAGATAATTGACGAGGATAAGAGTCAATTTTATCGGCCATACCTACTTTTTCAAGATATTGCATCGCTACTTTACGGTTCTCATCATCAGGACGCTTTAGCACAATCTTAGGCGCCAGCATAACGTTCTCTAACACAGTGTGATTATTGTAGAGATTAAAGTGTTGGAATACCATCCCAACATTTTTACGAATCTTATTAATATCGGTCTTTTTATCAGCCAAATCATACCCAGTTACAATTAATTGACCGCTATTAATTGGTTCCAAGCCATTCATAGTTCTAATTAAAGTACTCTTACCTGAACCAGATGGACCAATAATTGAAACCACTTGGCCTTCATCAATCTTTAAGTTAATATCCTTCAATGCATGGAGCTTTCCGTAGTACTTATCAACATGCTTAAATTCAATAATTGCTGTCATGGCTTCTACCTTTCTTTCCTTTGTCTACACAATATAATTATTTTACTCTTCTTAAAGCTAAAACTAAATATTTTAGCAATTCAAAATAGTATAATAGCCTGCTAATCTTATAAATTTATTCGGTTTTAGCAAAATATATTTGTATTTAGCTAGATTAAAGTAATCATATTAACGCTACTTACGAATTTATTAACTACTAACTTTTAGGATAAAGAAAAAGTCCCTCATCCCTAAACTGGGACGAAAGACTTCTTTCCGCGGTACCACCCACATTGCCTATTAGATATAGACCTACTCATGAAGCACTATCATGCTTCACCGGTGTGGTAACGTACCGGAGACGTCTCAACCTACTCTAAGAATTGTTATTTCGGTGAGCTGCTAAAAGTGTTTTTCAATAGTTCAGGGTCTATTGGCTTTTCACTAGCACCAACTCACTGTTAGAAATAAACTATCTACTTGTCTTTTTCATAGCCTTTTAATTTATTTATATGTATTTAACCTTATTTTGGGATAAAAAGCAAGCAAAATTTCTTATAATTCAAAATGAATCCGTTTTTAATACAAATAAATGCTGTTAATATTCGGAAAATAGCTTAAAATATTTAGTGATATATTGAAAAACAAAGGAGTTTGAAATGGGAAAACTTGAAAAACCCGTTATCATTGGAATTGCTGGTGGTTCTGGAAGCGGCAAAACTACCATCGCTCATGAAATTGCGGATAATATTAATGATCAAGATCGCATTATGATCATGACCCAGGATTCTTATTATAAAGATAATACTGGTGTATCAATGGAAGAAAGAATGAAAATTAATTATGATCATCCTGATGCTTTTGATATGCCGCTACTTGAGGCACAATTAAGTCAGTTAATGCACAGAAAACCGATTGAAATGCCAACTTATGATTTTACCGCTCATACTAGAAGCGATGAAACTATTCATGTTGAGCCGGCCGATATTATTATCTTAGAAGGAATTTTAGTCCTCTTCAATGAAGATATTCGCAATTTGATGGATATTAAAGTTTATGTTGATACCGATGATGATATCCGTTTTATTCGCCGACTTGAGCGCGATATGAAGGAACGTGGTCGTTCACTTGACTCTGTTATTAATCAATATTTGGGTACAGTTAAGCCAATGTACAACCAATTTATTGAACCAACCAAGCGCTATGCCGATATCATCGTACCTGAAGGTGGGGAAAATGATGTTGCAATTGACATGTTAACTACTAAGTTACAATCTGTTTTGAAATAAGCAGCAAAAGACCTGATAATCACAAAGCGAAGATTATCAGGTCTTTTCTTTATTCTAAATTATCTTAATTTTGATTATCATCTTGTGCATTAGCTGTGTCCAAAATTCGGTTATACTTCTTGGCAAAAAAGACCAAAAGCAAGACACTAGCAATAACATAAATTACCGCTGCAATGTAATAGGCATTTGCATAACCATCTTGGGTAGTAAATAAGTAAAATTCGGTGAAGAGTCCATCAATGACACCGACAACAGCATAAGCAATCTGAACTACTCCAGTAAAGGCTGGACGCAAGTCCTTATCAACAATAACCATCTGAACTTCTTGTTGAATTGGCATTGTGGCATTGGCTAATCCTGTTCTTAAGAAGAGCAAAAGACCGACAATTACAAACAAAACTGTCCCGCTACCTAAGCGACGACCGTTAGCCAGCAACAACATAACTGGCACACAGGTCAATGTACCTGCAGCAACAGAAACAATCGCCCCCATCTTCTTTTCCAAGAATGGCGCAAAGAAATATCCAATTAGCATCGCTGCTTGAACAAAGGTGTTAATGGTAGAAGTAACATCACGTGGAATGTGCAAATAACTATTCAAATAAATCGGCACATAAACAGCAACTAAACGAGCACCAAGTTGAATACCGGCAATATAGACAATCCACATCAATGTCTTCTTGCTCAAAAGCTTTTTATACATAGCCATCTTCTCTGCTCTGCTAGGTTCCTTGTCATCTGCAGTAGAACGATAATCACGTGGCACATCATGAATAAACAAAGCCAAAACAAAGGCTAACATGGTTACGGCAGCCGTAATGTAAAGCAGGATTCTGTATGAATTTGTATAATCTGCTAAAGTTTGACCAGTTAACATCTCTGACTTACCAGAAAGAACAGATGCCTCATGATAAGGAATGCCTCTAATCAAACCAAAGAACCAAACGACAGCTTTCCCACCTAAAAACGTACAGATCGTTTGTGTAATCAAATTAACAATCATTACTGTTGAGAACATCTTAGTTCTAATTTTTCCCGGAACATATGAGGTCCACATTAATGGATACATCAAATCATAAACCCCAATTGCTGTCCAAGAAATAGTATAAGCGATCATGATGATAATTTGATTGGTTGTGATACAGGTTAAGGCCATAAAAATTGCCGTCATTGGTGGCAAGATCAGCAAAATCTTTCGATAGCCCCATTTATGAACCGTCGCAATCATGACTGACATCAAAATTGCTGTCGCCGCATTAAAAATGTTTAAACCTGAAATCAAGTGTGGCGCTACAATCTTGTAGTAAGACAAGGCTGCATCATTCGTAATCCCAGTTACTGCACCTAAAATACCATAAATCCATAAGTAGACAATGACATTGTGTTTATAACGTGGATTCCAATTTTTAATCGCCTCAGCCTCAGCTTCCTTTTCCGCATTGCTTCGTCGAGCCATATAAGTCCCCTTTTTTTGAAAACGTATACAATACATCTAACCTTATTCTATCACTCAAATGGTATTAATAAAGTGTGTGTATACGAAAAGGTATGGTTTATAGTTTCTAGGCAACTTTAGGTTTTAATGCTTTATCGAAAAGATTGGTAATCAATTTCACTAGGACACCATCAAACAGTAATGATGAAATCATACTTACAATAAACATCAAAATTTGTACATTAACCTGATAATGACTCCAACCAAACAAAAAGTAACTTGGTATAAAACCACCTAAATTGGCAAAGAAAGCACCAGTCAAAACGCTCTTCCATGAGAACTTTTCATAGCGTTCTTTTTTAGGGAAAAAGCCGATCTCGTTCATTGCTCCTTGAATTAACCCCTCAAAAATAGTCAAGGCTCCCCACTGGCCACCGATCGCCATCTCAACCGTGGCAGCCAGCAATTCACCAATAGTTCCAGCTCCCTTAGTTGGTACAAAATACATCGCTAAAGGAGCAGCCATATACCATAAGCCAGTAAAAACGTTGTCAACAACCGGTGCATAACCGGTGGGTAAAAAGCTTAATTTTACTAAGTTATACACATTGTTAAAGCCATAAGTGTAAATCACACCCATGATGATCCCGATTAAGGCAACTAAAATAACTGATTTTACATTCCATTTTGACGATCTAGTAAACATAAAAAATGCTCCTTACTAACATACTGTCAGTAGGAGCACACAAATAAAAGTTAATTCTCTTGTTAGCACTTTCCCTTGCGCAAGTATTATCTTGTTCAGGTTCGAAGGGTATTATCTCAGCATTACGCACCCCTAGTGACATTTCATTTATTTATCAATTAAGTCAAGTATAGCACATTGTTAATCAAATGCCATTTGATCTGTGTAAAGTTTGTAATAAAATCCCTTTTCTTTAAGCAGTGCCTCGTGGCTGCCTTCTTCGATCACATTACCATCTTTTAACACAACAATCTTATTAGAATTCAAGATCGTCTTTAACCGGTGAGCAATCACAAAGCTTGTTCGTCCAGCAATCACAGTATCCATTGCCTTTTGAATCTTTTCTTCTGTTACCGTATCTACGTTAGAAGTTGCTTCATCCAAGATTAGGAATGGTGGATTCGTTAAAATTGTCCGAGCAATTGACATTAATTGCTTTTGCCCAGTTGAAAAGATTGAGCTAGCATCGCTAACTTGAGTATCGTAACCATCAGGCAAAGTCTCAATAAAATCATGGATATTAGCCTGCTTAGCCGCTGAAATCACTTCATCCATTGAAGCATTCGGCTTACCATAACGAATATTGTCCGCTACAGTACCAGTAAATAAGACAGAGTCCTGCAGGACGATCCCAACATTATTTCGCAATGATGTTAGTTGAATATCACGTACATCTGTCCCGTCAAAGGTTACTTTACCTGAATTAACATCATAGAAGCGATTTAACAGGTTCATAATCGTAGTTTTACCTGAACCGGTTGGTCCGACCAGAGCCACTGATTGGCCCTTATCAACCGAAATATTTACTCCGTGCAAAATTTCTTTATCTTTATTGTAGCCAAAATGAACATTTTCTAGCTTGACACCATGATTCAAACCACTAATGACCTTACCATTTGGCACTTCGTTTTCATCTTTTTGTTCTTCAACTGTAGCTAATCTTCTTGCCCCAGTTAAAGCTAATTGAATCATGGAATAAATTGAAGTAATTTGCGTCAAAGGTTGGAAATAAACTTGTGAATATTCAACGAAAGTTACAATCAAGCCCAATCCAATAGCCTGAGAAATTTGACCGGAAATAATCATCCAAGACCCCATAGCGATGACAATTGCCAAATTAAGTAAGTTCAATCCGTTCATCAATGGGAATAGGATTCCCGAATAAAATTGCCCCTTAAACAAAGCGGTTCTTACTTTATTGTTGTAGACCTTGAAGCCATCAACCGATTCTTGACGCAAACCATTGGTAATAATCACCTTTTCACCATTGATCTGTTCGGTAATATAACCATTTAAATCGCCAATTTCATCTTGCTGCTTATCGATATAAACGCGAGCTTTTTTCATTAAAAGGACACTAATAATCAAAATGAATGGTGTTGTCGCAATCGTAGTCCAAGCCAAAGTACTATTAATCGTGAACATCACAATAATTGTTCCCACGAACATAATTCCCTGGGAAATAATTTCAAAAATCGCATTGTTCATTGCGTTGAAAATATTATCCAAATCGGAAGTAAATAGCGATAAAAGTTTACCATCCTGATGAGTATCAAAGTAGCGCACTAACATCCGTTGAAACTTGGCAAATAGATTCTCACGCATGTCATTAGTTGAATCCGCATTGAACTTGGACATTACCATCCAAGCAATAAAAATCGCTATCTGGCTCAATAAGTAAAACAAGAACATCGACCATAACGCGCTATAGAACGTGTTCATGGATGCTGTACCCTTTTTTAAATCAACCAAATAAGTAGTTAAAGCGGTAACTGAACGGCCTAAATATGTAGGTGCCATAACCTGTGCACCACTCGAAATCAAAGAAAGGATAACCACAATAGTGATTCCCTTCCAATAAGGCTTCAAATACTTAGCAAAATAGCGCAATGCCTTTTTCGTATTACTCATTTATTCATTTCCTCCTTTCTTACCTTTTTGTGTCTTGAAGATTTCTTGGTAAACCGGCGAAGTCTTAAGCAATTCTTCATGCGTACCTTGTGCCACTAATTTACCGTCATCTAACACTAAAATTGTATCGGCATTAATCACTGAAACAATCTTTTCCGCAATGATAAAAGTAGTAGTATCAGGCAGCTCATGCTCTAAAGCTTGCTGTACTTTCTTCTCACTTTCCGCATCCAGAGCAGAAGTTGAATCGTCCAAAATCAAAATTGGTGCTTTAGCAATCAAGCCACGTGCAATAGATAGACGTTGCTTTTGCCCACCGGAAAAGTTAGCAGAACGCTCCTCTACTTCATGATCGAAAGAATCGTTATAACGCTCAATAAATTCTGATGCTTGCGCCATATTGGCAGCACGCTGCAATTCATGTAATTTAGCCTGAGCATTACCTTGACGCAAATTAGATGCTATTGTACCTGAGAAAAGAACTGCTCGCTGCAGCACAAAAGAAACAGTTTTGCGTAATGCAGCTTCAGTTACATCCTTAATATTTTGACCGCCAATTTTTACTTCACCCTTAGTTGGATCATATAAACGAGCAATTAATTGGGCCAAAGTTGATTTACCAGCACCTGTTGCCCCAACGATACCAACCATTTGACCTGGCTTAATCTTAAACGAAATATCCTTTAAAGTAGGATCATCCCCATCAGGATAAGTAAAGGAAACATGATCAAACTCTACGCTACCGCTAAGAGGTGCAACCGAACCACTTTCCACAAACTTGACATCTGGTTCAGTCTCCAATACCTCACGAATACGTCCAAGAGAAATATTAGCTCTTGAAAATTGCATTAAGGTCATTCCGGCAATCATGATCGTAAATAGCAGGGTTAAAACATAGTTCACGAATGGACTGACTACCGCAATATCACTTGGATGTGCCGTAATATTTTTACCAATTAAATAAACAATTAAAGCAATTACGGTATAAGCGATCATCTGAAAAGCTGGTATAATTGCAGAGAACCAGTAACCAATCACAATGTTGTAGTCATTCAATTGGTCCGAAGTTTGATCAAACTTTTTAATTTCTTGTGGACCTTGATTAAATGACTTAACCACTCTCACACCTTGCAATGTTTCTTGTGCTTGATTAGAAATTTGGTCCATCATTTCTTGGAATTTGGTAAACAAACTATTCATTTGTCTTAAAACGTAAGCGCCAAAACCAAAAATAAGTGCAACCATGACCACTGGTGCCCACCAGAAGCGCGGAATAATCACGATACAGAAGATAAATGAACCGACAATTAAAATCGGCAACCGCAACATCTGCATAAATAGCTGCATCATCATGTTCATTACCTGGTTCATATCGTTGATCAACCGTGTAGTTAGAGAACCTGCTGAAAATTTCTTAATATTACCAAAAGAGAACGTTTGAATCTTAGCATAGGTATCTTCACGCAGATCACTAACTACTCCTTGTGCAATTTTCGCTGCAAAATAAACGTTAAAAATACCCGAAATAATTGCAATTATACCTAGGACTACTAGCCAGATTCCATCAGACAAGACTGCTTGCTTCTGATTCGCCATCAATGCCTTTTGAATATTTTCCAATAATTTAGGCTGATATAATCCAGAAAACGCTGAAACTAAGATAGCAATAATTGCACAAACAACATCTTTTTTATAACGCTTTAAGTATGGAAGAATTATTTTAAAGTTTTCCATTTTTACTCCTTTCTTCACTTAAAAAATGCCAAAAAGTAGTGCTCCATTCTTCTGAAAGCTTAGCTAACAATTTCATTTTGTCAGTTCCCATGGCTTGAGCCGTTTTTTCCTCTAACTCAAATAGAGGACGCAACCTGTCATAAGCATATTTCCGCCCTGCTTCGGTAAGCTGGCAAAATCGAACTCGCTTATCGCTAGGATCAACAGTCATCGTGATATGATCATGATCACGCAGAATCTTAATTCCTTTGTTAATCGACTGCTTGGGTAAATCACTCAGATTTACTAATTCTCTTTGTGTCAATTTTCCCCGAATCAGTAATTCATACATGATTACCACTAAATAGTCCGGCAAGTCATGATCCTGCTCCCATTGGCTATAAGCACGGCTGCCATGGATAATTGATAGATTTAATTTTTCTGTCTCACTAATTTTCATTACTTCACCACCATATTTAGTCTACATGCATGCCAAATATATTAGTATGCACATGGACTATTGTCAAATCATTTTGTCAAAATAAGACTATAATTAAAGTAAAGAAACAATTTTTGCATCTAAATTTCAAATTGGTATAATAAAAAAATCATCAAGTAAAACAAGGCAGGGATTATATGCGTAAAAAGTTTTTATTAATAATTTCAATAGTGGTCCTGTTTGCTTTGCCATTAAGTGGCTGTAAGCAAAACAAAAAGCAAAACGTTTATCAAGCAGTTAAAACTAGTAAAACCATTAACTGGGGCGTCAAAGCCGACACGCCATTATTCGGCTCAATAAATATTAAAACAGGCAAACTTAATGGCTTTGAAATTGATTTAGCTAATGCATTAACCCATGAAATGCTAGGCAAAAATGCCAAAGCCAATTTCATAACAACAACGGCCAACACCAAGATTCAGCTTCTAAAAAACACGAATGTCGACGCCGTCATTGCAGCAATGACCATTACGCCTGAACGTAAAAAACAAGTCGAATTCAGTCACCCTTACTTTCCTGCTGGACAGTCAATTATGGTTGCTGACAGTAGCGCCATTAAAAATGCTAAAAATTTGAATAACAAGAAAGTGCTTGTAGTTAAAGGAACTACTGCCGCCGATGCTATCCATCAAGTTGCTGCTAAAGCGGAAATTTTACAATTCGATGATTACGGCCAAGCTTTTGCCGCATTAAAAGCTGGACAAGGAGATGCCTTTGTAACTGATAACGGAATTTTAGCTGGGATTTTGCGTGATAGTTCCGGCTATAAATTAGTTGGCGGCACCTTTACCAACCAGCCATATGGTATTGCAGTTAATAAGGGGCAAAATGACATGCTCAAGCATATCAACACTGCATTAGCAAAACTAGAAAAGAATGGCACATATAATCACCTAGTTAAAAAATGGTTTGGCAACATTCCTGGTATGAACATTAAAGAACTAGAAAAGAAGTAAGAAAAAAGGCTAAGATCAAAATTTTGATCCTAGCCTTTTCGCTTATTTAGCAATGAAATCAAGTAAAGTAAACATTACATCTTTATTTTTCTCAGGCACACCATGATTAATAATCTCTGTAGGCGTTTGATGTAAATCATTATTTTCTAAAGCATATGCTCCATCATTAATAGCAATCTCACGCACATTATCAATTTGCGGTTCAAAGTGGAACTGCAACCCAATTACATTATCTCCCAGTAAAAAGCCTTGATTCTTAACTAGATCACTAGAGAATAATAACTTAGCTTCGGTTGGAATTTCACTCATTTGTTCATGCCAATGAAGAGCTGTTAACTTATCCGGAATTCCTGTAATAGTCTGATCTTGCAAATAAACTGGTGCCCAACCTACTTCCTTAGCGGGTGCATCAAGTACCTTATAGCCCAAAGTTTTAGCAATCTGCTGGCTACCAAAACAAATTCCCAAGATCGGCTTGTGTTGATCTAACATTTTTCTAATCAACACACGTTCATTTTTGACCCAATCAAGATCATCATTAGGACTGTTTGGACTGCCTAGGACTACTAATAGATCTGTTTCATCAACAGTTGGCAAAATACCAAAATTCCCTGGATGGTAAACGAACATTTCGTTATCTCTAGCATGGCACCAGGCTTGAATAGAACCAGGTCCCTCATTAGGTGCATGCTGTAATACATTAACGCGCATAAAATCCCTTTCTCACTCAACAATATTTGTTTTTCATTCTACACTCAACCTTAGTGGTAAACAAGAAGAGTCAATTAATCTTTTATCGTATTTTTAGAAACTATATGTCACCTTATATGATATAATGTTATACATATTTTTACATCTGGAGGACTTTCATGGACAATCACCTTAAACGCAGTATTGGCTTAGGTTCTGCACTTTCAATTATCGTTGGAACCATTATCGGTTCTGGAATTTTCTTTAAACAAGCTTCAGTTTTAGATAGCGCAGGCTCAACCTTTATGGCACTTTTAGCATGGATTTTAGCTGGGATTATCACATTAACCGCTGGCTTAACGATTGCGGAAATCGGTGCCCAGATGCCTTATACTGGTGGACTTTACGTCTATATTGAAAAAATTTACGGCCGCGTTTTAGGTTTTATGGCTGGTTGGATGCAGGCTATTGTGTACGGTCCTGCTATGATAGCTGCAGTTACCGGTTTTTTAAGTATTATGGTGACTAATCTCTTTGGCATCGGCACCGAATGGCGTATTCCCATTGGTTTGATCACTATCATCGCTATCGGCGGTTTAAACTTTTTAGAAAATAAAGTCGGTGCAGCCTTTGCTATAATCACTACAATTGCTAAGATGATCCCTATTTTTGCAATTATCTTCTGCGGCATCTGCTGGGGTGAGCAAAACGCTGTCGCCCAAACTGTGACTGAGCTGAATCGATCAACAGGTGGTCTTGGCGTAGCCGTTCTCGCTGCCCTTTTTGCCTATGACGGTTGGATCTTTATTGCAAATTTAGGTGGTGAAATTAAGAATCCACAAAAATTATTACCCAAAGCAATCATCATTGGAATCACTACAGTATTAGTAATTTACGCGTTAATTACTATTGGTATTTTTAGTTTCATCCCTGCCGATAAAATTCATGCATTAGGTCAAAATTCAACCACTTATTTGGCTGACGCTATTCTTGGTCCAATTGGCGGTAAAGTTCTATCTGTCGGCATTATTATCTCAATGCTAGGCACTCTCAATGGAGAAATGCTCACCTTTCCTCGTATTATTTACGCTATGGCTAAGCGCGGGGATTTGCCTTTCTCAAGATTTTTATCATACGTTACACCTAAGGGAAAAGCACCAGTTATGGCTACTATGCTCTTAATTACCTTAACTGGAATTATGATGACTTTCTTCGATCCTGATTACCTATCAAATCTCTGCGTCTTCACAATTTATAGTTTCTATGTTTTAGCATTCTTTGGCTTATTCATTTTAAGATACAAAAATAAGGACCAACGTCCTTTCAGCGTGCCATTTTATCCCCTAATTCCTTTAGTAGCAATTGCAGGCGGGCTCTTCGTTTTAGTCAGCCAATTCTTCAATGATCCCGCTGGCGTTTTGCTTTTTACTGGAATTACCGCTGTCGGCTGGCCAATTTTCTTTTTAGTTAAAAAGATGAGCAAAGCACAGAATACGATTATCGAAGACTAAAAATCTCAAATTTTTCTTGTTCATTTTTAATAATTATGATATTGTAATTAAAATTAATTTAGGAGATTCAATTATGATTTATCAAGACACCACATTGGCATACTCATCTAGCTCAAGTTCCAACTGAACTTGAGTGATTTTGGTGTACGTAAATCAGCAGCCGGATTCACTCAATCGTTTCTAGACGATAAGGTGAATCCGGCTATTTTTGTATAAAGGAGAAAAAATGGACAACAAGCTTAAACGCAGTATTGGTTTCGGCTCAGCTTTTTCAATTGTAATCGGAACTATCATCGGCTCTGGTATCTTTTTTAAGCAGGCTTCTGTTCTTGACAGTGCAGGTTCAACTACAATGGCCTTACTAGCTTGGATTTTTGGTGGTCTAATTACCTTGGCTGCAGGTCTCACCATTGCCGAGATAGGGGCGCAAATGCCCTACACTGGTGGTCTTTATGTCTACATTGAAAATCTCTATGGCCGCATTTTAGGCTTTATGGCTGGTTGGATGCAGATCATCGTGTATGGTCCTGCAATTATTGCCGCCGTTGCTGGTTTTATGAGCATCATGATGACTAACTTTTTTGGTTTGAATCATTCATGGCGCATTCCTTTGGCTTTAATCACAGTTTTAGCAATTGGAATCATGAATTTCTTTGAAAATAAGGTAGGTGCAATCTTTTCGGTCATAACCACGATTGCCAAAATGATTCCGATCGCTGTAATCACCATTTGTGGAATCTGTTGAGGTCAACAAGATGCGATTAACCAGACTGTAGCAGAGGTTAGTCAACACACTAGTAACTTCGGTGTTGCTGTTTTAGCCACTTTATTCGGCTACGATGGCTGGATTTTAATCGCTAATTTAGGCGGCGAAATGAAAAATCCCCAAAAATTATTACCTCGAGCAATCATTGCAGGAATTACAGCTGTTTTGGCTATTTATACCCTAATTACAATTGGGATTTTCCGCTTCATCCCCGCTAATCAAATTCACCAACTAGGCGAAAACACTACTACTTATCTAGCTAACGCGGTTTTCGGTGCAATCGGAGGTAAAATTCTTTCCATTGGCATCATCATTTCAATAATGGGAACATTAAATGGGAAAATGCTAACCTTTCCTAGAATCGTTTATGCCATGGCTAAACGAGGAGATTTACCTTTTTCTAAATACTTAGCCTATGTTACTCCTAAAGGAAAATCTCCCGTTGTTGCTACTTTGTTTATCGTCCTTTTAGCCCTTTTAATGATGATTTTCTTTGATCCAGACCACTTATCAGATCTTTGCGTCTTTACAGTTTATTGCTTCTATCTTTTAGCCTTCTTTGGAATTTTTATCCTAAGAAAAAAGAATAAAGCAGAGCGTCCTTTCAGTACTCCACTTTATCCTTTTGTGCCTATAATTGCTATTTTAGGCGGTTTGTTTGTCTTAATCAGTGAATTAATTAATGATCCAGCTGGTGTTTTACTTTTTGCTGGAATTGTCATTATTGGATTACCAATTTTTTACGCCGTTAAGCGCATGAACAAACATCGTTTGCATTAAAGCGACCTTTCTACACTGTAGCTTGCTCGCCACAACTCTTCCATTTTAGCTAAACGATGCCAATCCCCTTTTTGACACATTGTATATAAAGCATGTGCAGGATCATAGGCGATTGGATTACCTTCTGTTTCCTTCAAATAAGCTCCAACAATGTTGATTAACATCATCCGAAAGCGTTCAATCTCATTTCGGCTAAAGTAAGTTTCAAAATACTTGCTGGTTAAGCAATCAACCGTTGCTTGCGAGGCCTTATGCAAAGAAGCCGGATTCTTACGATAGTTATATAAAGTATAGGTTGAAATTCCTGTTGCCTTACTTAAACTAGTAATCTTCACATTGCGATCAGTTACCAATTTTTCTGCTCTTTGTACATCGGTTAAAATTTTCGGATGCTTAATGTGAGGAGGCATCGGAATACGTTTGCTTAACTCTGCAATTACTTTTTCAGCAGCTTCCCTCATTTGCTGAGTGGCTACTGTCTCACTTACCTTGTCATCAAGCAATTCTCCTACAACGAAAGTATGATCAGTCACTTCATACCTTCTAGTAATTGCATTGTAAAAATGGCCTTCAACCCCTGTGATCTTAACTGCATCAGTTCCAGCTTTCTCATAGTCAAAAAAGATGTGTTGTTGATCACCAGTTAATGGTGAAAATGGTAAATTATCTAACGTAAAAACTTGTACATTTAAAGTATAATCTGAATGAACGGAATCTTCTGCATCACTACGATACATTTTCACTTCCCGATCATGAATAAAATCTTCAAAAATAAGATTTTTTCCATATTTTTTTTTCATTTCTTAATCCCCTTTTATATAGTCCTATTATCCATTATAAGCAAAAAACTAGCTTTTAAAAGCTAGTTTTTGTTTTTATTAGAAAATATTCGGTTTAGGGCAAATAATTACCAGCAGCTAAGTATAAATCGTACCACTCTTGTCTAGTCAATCGAATCTTGGCACCTTTAGCAGAATCCCTAATGTGTTGCGGATTCATTGATCCAACTAGCATTTGAATATTTGCAGGATGACGTAAAATCCAAGCTGCAGCGATCGCATTTTTACCTACCTCATACTTATCGGCCAGTTTTTGCAACTCTTGATTCAACTTGGGGAAGCCATCATTATCAATGAAAGTCCCTTCAAACATGCCATACTGGAATGGTGACCAAGCCTGCACAGTAACTTTGTGTAGACGGGCATAATCAAGAAATTGGCTATCACGATCAACTGATGGTTTATCTACCATATTCATATGCATCCCAAAGTCAATCATTCCTGTATGTTTCAGGCTAAATTGTAATTGATTGAACATCAAGCGCTGGCTCAAGCAACTTTGTAACAATTTAAATTGAGCCGTATCAAAATTAGATACGCCGAAAAAGCGCACCTTACCTGCTGCCTGTAGTTGATCAAAAGCCTCAGCTACTTCTTCTGGATCCATCAATGCATCTGGTCGGTGAAGTACTAATGAATCAAGATAATCTAGTTGCATTCTTTCCAAAATTTCATCAACACTATGCAAAATATGTTCTTTAGAAAAATCATAACGTTTTCCTGGAACAATTCCTGTTTTAGATTGAATAAACATCTCTTCACGCTTGATCTGCATTTGGCTAAAAGCTTGACCAAAAATCTCTTCTGATTTTCCACCGCCATAAATATCAGCAGAATCAATGAAGTTGATCCCAGCATCATAGGCGGCTTGAATTGCCACTTGAGCCTCTGGAACTGATTTTTGATTCATTCGCATAATGCCAAGTGCCATCGCTGGAATGCTTAAAGTAGTACATCCCATTTTGATTCGTTTCATAATGTAAGTCCTTTCATTCTTTATTTACCTCACATCATGAACCAAAAATAGCTAAGTTTCAACCACAAGAAATTCAATAATCTTTTATTAATATATCTTAGCTACTGCCGATTGAATTGATTCTTTATCCAAAAATTCATCATAACTTGTATCTTGGCGACTAACAATACCTTTAGGTCCAACTTCGATAATGTGGTTAGCAATAGTCTGAATAAATTCATGATCATGTGAGGTGAATAAAATTGAACCTGGATATGAAACAAGGGCATCATTTAATGCAGTGATTGACTCAAGATCTAAATGATTAGTAGGATCATCCATGATCAATACATTAGCCGGTTCAAGCATCATTCGGGACAATTGACAACGAACCTTTTCCCCACCGGAAAGTACTTTGATCTTCTTTTCAATTTCTTCCCCACTAAAGAGCATTCGACCCAAGAACCCACGCAAGAATGTGTTATCATCTTGTTCCTTAGTAGCATATTGCCGCAGCCAATCTAAGATTGTAAGTTCATCATTATTAAAGTTAGCGTTCAAATCGCGTGACATGTAGTTAAAGGCAGTTGTTTGACCCCAAGTCACTGTCCCAGTATCAGGCTTAATTTTGCCAGCAATAATATCAAGCAAAGCAGTTGTAGCCAAAGCATTACGTGATAAAAATGCTACCTTATCACCAGGACGCACGATGAAAGACACATTATCCAGAATCTTTTCACCATCAACCGAATAAGAAACGTTCTCCACCTTAACTAGATCATTCCCTAAGTCACGGTGCATTTCAAATTTTACAAATGGATATTTACGACTCGATGGTTTAATATCGTCCAAGGTAATTTTATCAAGTTGTTTCTTTCGAGAAGTTGCCTGACGTGATTTAGATGCATTAGCAGAAAAGCGGGCAATAAATTCTTGCAATTGCTTCATCTTTTCTTCTTTTTTAGCATTTTGGTTAGCAGCTAATTCATTAGCTAGTTTGCTTGATTCATACCAAAAGTCATAGTTACCCACATAAAGCTGAATCTTACCACGATCAACGTCACACATTTCAGTACATACTTGATTTAAAAAGTGTCGGTCGTGGGAAACAACAATCACAATGTTAGGGTAATCAGCCAAAAAGTCTTCTAACCATTCAACGGTATGAACATCCAAACCGTTAGTCGGTTCGTCCAATAGCAAAATATCAGGATTACCAAACAAAGCTTGGGCCAATAAGACCTTAACTTTTTCGCTTTCAGGTAAATCCTTCATCATCATTTGATGTTCTTCTTCAGGAATCCCTAATGATTGCAGCAGCTTAGCCGCATCCGCTTCCGCATTCCAACCATCAAGTTCTGCGAACTTGCTCTCTAATTCAGCTGCCTTAACCCCATCTTCATCACCAAAGTCAGGTTTGGCATAAAGAGCATCTTTTTCTTTCATTACTTGATACAGTTCCTTGTGCCCTTGAATTACTGTGTCCATGACAGAGAAGTCTTCGAAAGCAAAGTGGTCCTGATTCAAGCTGGACATGCGCTCATTGGGATCAATTGAAATTGAACCTGTTGTTGGTTCCAGTTTCCCCTCTAACAATTTAAGAAAAGTTGACTTACCGGCACCATTGGCACCAATTACGCCGTAGCAGTTGCCTGGAGTAAATTTTAAGTTAACGTCTTCATAGAGTGTGCGGCCACCAAATCGTAAACTAACGTCGGATACTGTAATCAATCTCTTTACCTCGCTTAAAATATAAAATTATGTTTAAGTATATCAAAAAAGATGGTCCCTTATAATAGAGAATCCATCTTTTTAAGCAATTTATTAAAACTTTTTGAAGCTATCTAGCTTTTCCTGGGTAATATCACGAATAATTGCAGTAGCTAAATCAACTGAAGCCTTAAAGTCCTTATAACTACTGAAACAATATGGTGAGTGTTCATAGCGCACCGGAATACCGATGACAATTGTTGGCGCACCATTTTCGTAGTAAATTGCAGCACCATCCTGACCGCCACCGGTTCTAACTGAACGAGTATATGGAATATTATTTTTATCAGCTAAATCACATGCATATTGTTGGAACTTAGGATTTGGTAAAAATGTCGTATCCATATCGCGCAACATTGGGCCACGTTTTAGACCAGTTTGAGAAAGCCAGTCAGGCGTAAAAGTATCATCAGCTGGACAGCTTTCGAGTACCAGACAAAGATCTGGCTTAACTTTTCTAGCCGTTACATAGGCGCCACGCAAGCCAACTTCTTCTTGACTAGAAAGTGCAGCCACCACGTCAAAGTTAGTTTCTTCACCCTTCAAATTATCAAGCACATCAACCATCGCACCAGCACCAAAACGATCATCAAAGTCTTTACCGAAGAATAAACCGGACTTTTCATGATATTCGCATTTAACATCAACAAAGATAGGACAACCTGTATCAATCTTGTAGTCCTTGATTGTCTCCTCACGGCTAGAAGAACCAACATCAATTGACATATCTGCCACATCAGGTACATTATTGCGCTCAGCTGCTGTCATGAAGTGAGGCGGCTTAGTTGCTACAACGCCAGGGATATATTCTCCATCACGATTGCGCACTTTAACGCGCAAGGCTGGAATATTATATTTTACCCAACCACCAAGTGGAACAAACTTAATTAAACCATTAGGGCGAACAGCTTGCGTAATGAAGCCTACAGCATCTGAGTGCGCATCAAGTTGAATTACCGGTCGATTTCCCTTATTTTCTTTCTTGGCGGCATAAACATTGAGCATCCCATCTACCTCAATATCTGCCGTTTTTTCCGCATAACTAGTAAACAGCTTAACGAATTCTTCCTCAAAGCCCGAAGTTGAATTGGCATCTGAGAATTCTTTCAACATTTGGATTTCTTGTTCTTTTTGCATAATTTTTCCTTTCTATAAAAAACGCTTAATTTAATTTTACCTAGAAAAACAGTCAAAGTAGACTATAATTAAAAATAATTATTGCAAAGGAAAAATAAAATATGAAAAATAAATTTTCAATGATAATTCTTTTACCCCTGCTTTTTAGCCTATCAGCCTGTTCCAACCGTTCTAGTCGTCCCGCTACGGTTAACGAAACAGTAAGCAGTTCTGCGACACATAAAGCATCCAAACAGGCAAATGAGTTTAAGCCTAATTTAAAAAAGAAATATCCTGGCTTTAAGTTAACCAGCATCCCCGAACAATTTCGCGGTACCTGGTATCGTAGCGATCCACTGAGCAAATCAGCTCGCAAATTAATTATCAACAAGCATACAATTGGTGACTCAGTAGTTTATCGACAAGTGGATAAGTCCATTAAACTAGATCATAATTCTGAGCAAAAGAATAAAACCTATTCTGGTGGTGATTCCATGATCGCCATCGAACAACATCAAGGGCAGACTTGGATGCGCGTTCGTGAGTTTTTAACACCTGTAGATATTATTTATATTACTGGTCAATTTAAAGGACATCCTTGTTTATATCTTGCATATTCTTCCGGAGATATCCACAACGCACTTTTCAAAAACAAAGCACTAGCAATTAAGTATAAAAACTATGACTTTTCTAAAATTAAATCATGAAAGATATTAACAATCTACTACAACAAAAAAGTAACTTACTCTTAAAAATTAGCTCGTTACCCTTAAACCTATTCCCTTATTTAGTATTCAGCTTAATTATTAAACAAAATACTGCAATCAGCGTGCTGCCTTTTGCACTCTTCTATGCCTTTCGGCGCACAACATTGTTTTTATTTAAAGGCGGCGAAAATGAAGATAATGTTATTGGCCGGTTCGGTTTATTGGCAGCTTTATTAGGCTATTTCTTAGGGATTTTCGGCATCTTTTTACCAGTCCTTTACTGCATTAGTGCATCCTTTGCCGGAATAGGCGCCGCATGTTTCCCTAGCGTTCAAAAACAAATCGCTATTCAAAGCGACTATCATCCAAGCAAAAATGATCTTTTTGCTTATTTCGGCGCAATTTTAATTTTACTAGCAATAGTTGTCTTTGTTGAACCACATCTGCCAACAATTTCATTTATCGCAATGCTCATTTATACGCTAATTGCTATACTTGGCTTTTACTCACTTGATCTTGGTGCTATTCATAGTAAACTTTACAATTTATACTTTGAAACTTAACAAAGGGAATAAAAATGAATGAAAAACCTATTTGGAAAAAGAATCTACTAGTCTTATCTATTGCGGTTTTTATCGCTGGTATCGCCTTCTCTGAAGTAATGCCATTTTTGCCATTATATATTGATACACTAGGCAATTTTACCCATAAGCAGTTAAACTTCTGGTCTGGTTTTATCTACTCCGGTACTTATTTTGTATCGGCGATAATTTCTCCCTGGTGGGGAAAACTAGCAGACAAAAAAGGTAGAAAGCCGATGACATTACGAGCTTCACTGGGAATGGCTATCGTCCTTGGCTGTATGGGGCTAGCTACCAACGTTTATCAATTATTCATCTTAAGAATGTTACAAGGTGTTTTTGCAGGCTTTGTTTCTAATTCCAATGCTCTAGTTGCAACTGAAACACCCAAAGAAAAATCAGGTCAAGCCCTTGGGACAATGGCCTCTAGCTTTACTGCTGGCAATTTGCTTGGACCATTTATCGGTGGCGCACTGGCTTCTATTTTCTCCTATCGTGTCACATTCTTTATCACAGGAGGATTATTACTAATTGCATTTTTCTTATCACTTTTCTTTGTTCATGAAACAGACTTTAAACCAGTCACTGAAAAGAAACTTGATAAAGCCAGTGGCGTTATTAAGGAATTACGCTCACCACAATTAATTTTCGGCTTGCTTTTAACTACCTTGATTATTCAGGCGGCTAATAATTCGATCAATCCCA
>CAKNLX010000011.1 GCA_930989465.1 uncultured Lactobacillus sp.
AAATTCTCCGCTAATAATTAACAAAATTTGGGACATTTTCCCTTATTATTGACACGCTTTTTCTTTACATACGGTATACCGTTGAAATCAAAAGTCTTTACTTTTCCCATTATCACGGGCTTTTGGGCAAAATAAAAAAACTTATAGTTATTTATAAGTTTCTTCATATAATCTATTGTTGATGCTTCTTGAAAACTTCAATTACACGGTAATAACGATCCTTATCGTTCAAAATTTGATGAATTCTGAATTCGCATAAAGCCGCTAAAACAATTCCGATTAACAGGAAAGCAACCATGAAATACAAAATATCATTGTTAATTACAAATGGAAAAATCATCTTTTTAAGTGGAGTAAACAAACCGATTGCCAGCAATGCATTAACTGCCATCTGGACGTATAAATATATTCTAGTAATTGGAATGTCACGCTTACGATTGTGCATCTTAGATAGCTGCTCAAAACTAGCTACAGCAGAATAAACTCCCATAATTAGCGCAGCAAAAATTCCAAATCGTGAACCATAATATGCACTAATAATAAACCACATCAAATTACAAAATAAAAAGATGGTTACAATATATCTAATCATCAAATACCGACTAAAATACATGTACTTAATACTTTCTCGGTGCTTAGTCCGTGCTACTTCTGCTTTTTCTCTTTCGACTTCTTTTTGATTCATATTTCTTCTCTCAATCTAAACTTAATTATTTTCATTTTAGCATTTTTGCGTAAAAAAATAGATCCCACTTTTTCGTGAGATCTATTTTTATAGCGATTACTTATATTATTTCTTAAGAGAGCCAGACTCATATAGCTTTTCATAAAGATCTACCATTTCTCCAGCTAAGTCCCTAAAGGTAATAGCGTTCATCAAGTGGTCTTGTGAGTGTACCACTAATAAAGTGACATGCATATGGTCACCTTGTGCCTCTTTGGTAAGCATATTGGTTTGTGAATTGTGAGCTTCAAGAAGTGACTTGTCACTTTCCTTAAGCTTTTCACGTGCGCCTTCAATATCGCCTTTTTTAGCAAGACGAATTGCTTCAAAGGCTAAACTTTTTGCGTTACCACCATTAGCAATAAGGCCCATAGCAGCCATTAATGTTTCTTGTTCCTTTTGCTCTGGAGTTTGCTTTTCTTCTGCCATAAATCTGTCTCTCCTTTAATTAGTTAATTAACCCTTAATCATTTTTTCGGCTTGAGCCAAAACGTTCTTACCGTTCATCATGCCGTAGTCTTGCATGTTGATAACATCCAAAGGAATGTCCTTACCGTCTTTACCCTTGCCTTTAACTTTGTTTTCGAAGTCACCCTTCATGTAACTTACTTGAGGCCCAAGAAGAACACAGTCAATTTCCTTTTGTGCAATCTTGTCATCAGCTTCTGAAGCTGGGCAAGCAAAGATTTCTGCATCAATGCCTTGTTCCTTAGCAGCTTCTTGCATCTTAGTTACCAAAAGTGAAGTACTCATACCTGCACTACAATTTAACATAATAGTTTGTTCAGCCATAATATAAAATCCTCCTGATCATTACGTTTTATATTTAAATTTCTTTTATTGATCTACGCCAATTATTATAAAACGCTTTCATTGTTTTGTAAACAAAAATATATACTTTTGTTTTCCAATCACTAAATATTATGCATCACTTGTATGCCTTTTCAAATACATACAAGCTACATGTAAAGCATACCACTTTACTTATGAAATTGCTTACAATTTTTGTATAAAAATTAGCAACCGCTTACACAATTATAAAGAAAACTGGTAAAATAGCAATGAAACATTTTCCTTTACAATAGAGAGGAGGCTTACCCTTGAGTCGTTATCAAGAAATAGCCAATGATATAGAAAAAGATATTATTGAAAAGAAGTATGTTAGACAGTTGCCTGAGCAATTTGATTTGGCTAAGAAATATCATACTAGCCGAGTAACTATTGTTCATGCTCTTAAAATTTTGCAAAGCAAAAAATTAATCAAAGCTGTCAAGGGACACGGTACCTTCATTACTAGCAAGTCGATTCCTGATATTTTTCTTAACTCTGGTGTCAACGAACATACCGGCTTCACCAGACATGTCAATAGCGCCTTTCTATTAACTAGCAATGTAATTTCGTTTAATATTCGACGGCCGAGCGCTGAAGAATGCAAAGCTTTATGTCTAGACAAAAATGATGAGGTTTATGACATTATTAGACAACGTATCTTAAATGGAAAACCAGCTAGGTTGGAATATACCGTCATGCCGATTAAGCGCATCCCCGGAATCACAATGGATATTCTGCACAAATCAGTTTACTCCTATATTCAAAATGAGCTGGGGCTTAAAATTGGCAAGGACGATCGGATCATTACCGCAGAAAAATCTGATGCCTACGATATGAAATATCTTGACTGTGCCATCGACGATCCCGTTTTATGTATTCAACAAAAAGCGTTTTTAGAAGACGGCCGTCCCTTTGAATTATCAGAATCGCGCAATCGCTATGATCGAGGCGCCTTAACAGTCAACGGTGACTAAATTCAACTTGATTTTAAAAATACACTGTGTCAGAATGACTATTGTAAACGTTTCCAGTTACATACAGAAAGAGAGGAATAATTAATGTATTCAGCAAAAATGCCAAAAAATTTTTTATGGGGTGGTGCTGTAGCTGCTCACCAACTTGAAGGTGCTTGGAAAGAAGGCGGCAAAGGAGTTTCCGTTGCCGATGTTATGACAGTCGGTTCCGCTACTAAGCCACGTGAAATTACTGATGGTGTTCTTCCAGGTAAGAACTATCCTAACCACTCAGCAATTGATTTCTACCACCACTACAAGGAAGACATCAAGTTAATGGCAGAAATGGGCTTTAAGGCTTTCAGAACTTCTATTGCCTGGACTAGAATTTTCCCTAACGGTGATGAAAAAGAACCTAATGAAGAAGGTTTAAAATTTTATGACGATTTATTTGATACCTGTCATGAATACGGCATTGAACCTGTAATTACTCTCTCCCACTTTGAAATGCCATTCAATTTGGCTAAGAACTATGGTGGTTTTACCAACCGTAAAGTAATTGACTTCTTCGTACATTTCGCAGAAGTTTGCTTCAAGCGTTACAAGAACAAGGTTAAGTACTGGATGACTTTCAATGAAATTGATAACCAATCAGCATTTAACAATGACTTCTTAATGGCTACTAATTCTGGTATTCTTTTCAAAGATGACATGACTGACAGGGATAAAGAAGCTGCAATGTATCAAGCTGGTCACTATGAATTAGTTGCTTCTGCATTAGCAGTTAAGATTGGTCACAAGATCAACCCTAACTTCCAAATTGGTTGTATGATCAACTACTCACCTGTTCGTCCACTTACTCCATCAAGTGATGATGTATTATTAGCTGACAAGTGGGAACAACGCCGTGATTGGTTCTCAGACGTTCATGTTTTTGGCGAATATCCAAATGCTGTTGAAGCTTATATCGAAAGAAATGGCTACCGTCCTGACATCACTGATGAAGATAGAATTGTCTTAAAGGAAGGTACAGTTGATTATGTTGGCTTTAGTTACTACCAAACTACTACTGTTTCAAGCGAAAAAGTTAAGCCTGATGATTTAACTGATTTAGCTAAAGCTGTAGCTAAGAACCCTACTTTGAAGCGTAGTGACTGGGGCTGGGAAATCGATCCAGAAGGTTTGAGAATTGCCTTAAACCAATTGCAAGATCGTTACCACAAGCCATTGTTCATCGTTGAAAATGGTCTTGGTGCTTACGACAAGGTTGAAGACGGCAAGGTTCACGATGACTACAGAATCGACTACTTGAGAAACCATATTTCAGAAATGGAAAAGGCTGTTGAACTCGACGGTGTTGACTTAATGGGTTACCTTCCATGGGGCTGCATCGACTTGGTTTCTGCTGGTACTGGTCAAATGGACAAGCGTTACGGCTTTATCTACGTTGACAAGAATGATGCCGGTGAAGGTACTTTGGCTCGTTCACGTAAGGATTCATTCTTCTGGTACAAGAAGGTCATCGAATCAAACGGTAAAGATTTAGATTAAAATAATTATCTTAATTACTAAAAAAGAGTTAGGTGAAATTCATCTAACTCTTTTCATTTGGCCTTTTTAACTTATTATGGCAAATCATTACCGGCTGCTAAATACAAATCGTACCATTCTTGCTTAGTTAATTGAATGTCGCTACCAGCCGCTGAATCCGCAATATGCTGAGGATTCATTGAACCAACCAAGATTTGAATCTGTCCAGGACAACGCAAAATCCAACTGGCTGCAATTGCATTTTTACCTACTTGATAATGTTCGGCTAACTTTTCTAATTCTTCATTTAATTGCGGAAACTTCGAATTATTGATAAAGGTTCCTTCAAACATACCATATTGGAATGGTGACCAGCACTGCAATGTGATTCTGTGCCTCAATAAGTAATTCCACGTTTGGCCATCATGATCTACTGACTTTTCATCGGTCATGTTGGTATGAACAATACTATCAAGCATCCCCGTATGCATCAAGCCAAACTGCAATTGGTCAAACATAATTGGCTGCGTCACTGCTGTTTTAAGCAATTCAATTTCACTAGCATTAAAGTTAGAAACACCAAAGAAGCGCACCTTCCCTTGTGCCTGCAATGTATCAAAAGCCTCTGCTACCTCCTCTGGATCCATCAAAATATCGGGCCGGTGCAGAACCAAGCTATCTAAGTAGTCAACCTGCATTCTGTCTAGGATGCCATCTACAGCAGTCAAAATATATTTTTCAGAAAAATCATATCGCTTGCCTGGTACAATCCCTGTTTTAGATTGGATGAAGAGCTTATCTCGGCCAATCTTTGTTTCTTTTAGTGCCTGCCCAAAAACTGTTTCTGACTTTCCACCGCCATATATATCGGCTGAATCGATAAAGTTAATTCCTTTTTCATAAGCTGCACTAATTGCATCCACCGCTTCTGTTACGCTTTTTTGATCCATCCGCATAATGCCTAAAGCCATAGCCGGAATGGAAAGCGTAGATGGTCCCATTTTAATTTGTTTCATAGTTATTGCCTTTCTGTGTATATCAATATTCTTATTATAAGATCAATGTAAGCGGTTTTACAAATATCTTAAATTAAAATACTTCTTGTTAATTAGACATGCTAAAATGAATGTAATTAGTTAGAAAGGTTCAAAAAATGAAACAAATATATTTTAATCATGATGGTAACATTGACGATTTAGTATCTTACCTGCTTCTTTTGCAAGCTCCTGATATCAAATTGTTAGGTGTTGGTGCAATCGATGCCGACGGTTTTATCGATCCCTCTGTTGCAGCATGCCGTAAGATGACTGATCTTTTTAATCTGCGCGGAGATAAATTAGCAGTTGCCCGTTCAAATTCAAGAGCTGTCAACCAATTCCCACACGACTGGCGCATGGCTACATATTCCTTTAATTATTTACCTATCTTAAACGAAAAGGGTTCGATCGATACTCCACAAGCTGAATTACCTGCTCACCTTGATATGGTTGAAAAACTTAAGCATGCAGAAGAACCAGTCACATTAATTATGACCGGTCCTTTAACTGACTTAGCACGTGCTCTTGATGTTGACCTAGATATTGAAAAACATATCAAAAAACTTTACTGGATGGGCGGCTCTCTTGATGATCATGGTAACGTAGCCATGGTTAACGCAGATGGCAGTCAGGAATGGAATTCATTCTGGGATCCATACGCCGTTAAACGCGTTTTTGATTCCAATATTTCAATTCAAATGGTGGGCCTTGAAAGTACTGAAGAGATCCCATTAAATGATGAATTGCGGCAACACTGGGCAAGTTTACGCAAATATCCAGCTATGGATTTAGTTGGCCAAGGCTACAGCCTAATTATCTCAATCCCTTCTGCTGAACTTTACCTTTGGGATGTACTTACTACAGTTAGTGCATTGTATCCAGAGGTTGTTAAAACTGAAAAAGCTAAGGCTACAATTATTACTGATGGAATGAGTGCTGGTAGCTTTAGACGTGATCCTAACGGTCGTGAAGTTGACATCGTTACTAAAGCAAACAAGGAATTATTCTTCCAAAAGATGGATGAAATTCTTGAGAGAACTAAGTAATAACATTACCATGAACAATAAAAGCATCCCGGAATTGGGATGCTTTTTAATTAAATTGCCTTAATAAACTTTTTATATAAAATCACGGCAATCCACGCCGAAATAAATGAAGGTAAAACGACAACCACTAGCAAATTCGGATCTAGGAAATTACCTACTCTAATGAAGTGAGTAATCGTACTGATATGCTTAATATTGCTGAAAATTGCCTGATAAACCGTCACATAAATCAGCGACCATTGAATATAATATTCAACCAAAGCCAAAGTCGTCGTCGAAAACTTGAAAACATGAGCGGCCACTCGCATTCCCCAATAGATAAACATCCCGGAAAGTACCACAAATGCCGCCAGCAACAAGAAGAGATTCCCTAAATTCACATGATCCTTATCCTGCATCATGAAATATGCAATTACAAAAAAGAGCAAAAAGTTAACTGTACTAAAGAAAATTTGAGCAAGAAATAAAATTGCCGCCTTCAAAAATTCAAATTTATGCTCCGAACGAAAAAGGGCAATAATCAAGATGATAATTGCTCCAATAACAAAGTATGTTGTAACGTGCATTAATCTTCCTCTACTTTTTTGCTTGCTTTAGAGCATCCGTAACTGCTTCTTTAACTCCATTTGAAGTAAAAGTTGCACCACTTACCGCATCGATATCTGCAGATTGCTTAGTCAGAATTTCATTTTCAAGCTGCTTTTCTGCTTTTTGACCATATTGTGGCGTTTCAGTAGATAAATCTAAATCAGCTGCCACGATTTTTTGATCCTTAACAGTTAACTTCACTTTAACAAAGCCTGCCATGCCTCTTGCTTCAGCATCATATATTCCATCTTTTAACATAAAAATTCCCCTTTTAAAATAAAAAAACGCCCTCATACATATTGTACAATACATACAAGAGTAATTTTTTCAAAAAATGTAAAGATATAAGTATACCATTAACTATCAATAACTGATATACTTATGTGCGGGTTATAATTTCTATAAGTCCTTATTATAATCCATCATTACAGGTAGTTGAATCCCCTTCTACCTGTTTTTATTATAGTATAAAATAACAAATGTCGTTAAATAGCTAAAAAAGTTTTTTATTACACTATCTCTCAATAGTTACGTTAAAATTGTAGAGGGGATTATAGTTTTTTCATTTGAAGAGGTAAAACATGTATCCAGATAATAATATTCTTACATATTTAAAATGGCGTGGAGACATTGACTTTAGTACATCGCCTTTCAATGATATTGATGCACTTGTTTTATCTATTTTTTCTTATCTTGAATTGCATGATATTGTTAGTGGCGATGCTAAAACAATTACTGTAGATGAAGCAGCTAAGCTCTATTTTGCAGATGATCACCCACGTAATGATAATTTGCAATATCAAGAACTATTTAAATTAATGGCACGAGCCGAGCGTTTTAAAAAGGCGCAATTATCTTATTTTACTAGCACGTTAACTGAACATACTCAATTTAGTGCCATTAAAATCGAATTAACTGATGGAACTAATTTCGTCGCCTTTCGTGGTACAGATGATTCACTTATCGGTTGGAAAGAAGACTTTGAAATTAGTTTCAGAATTACTGTTGCACAAAAGCAAGCAGTTAAATTACTCGAACGTATTTTAAAAGCGGACAATCAAGATTATTATCTTTGTGGTCACTCAAAAGGTGGCAATTTAGCCGAATATGCTGCAATTAATATTGAGCCCAAACTTCGTAAACGAATTAAGCGGATCTACACTTTTGATTCTCCTGGTATCGCTGAAGAAGTAGGTGCACAGCTTCCATTAAAATATCTACAAAACACGTTAAGAAGATTTGTGCCAGAGTTTAGCGTTATCGGCCGCTTATTTGAACCTGAAGGAATCCATCCAACTATTGTGAATAGTACGCGCAATAATTTGAGTCAACATGATACTTTCAGTTGGCAAATCATTGGTTCGAGCTTTGATACTAAAAGGCATAGAAATCCGCAATCAAAAGTTTACAATCAACTAATCAACCAATGGATTGGAAACGCAACGCTTGAAGAACGCGAATCTCTAACCAATGATTTATTTGCTGCACTAGGCGCAAGTGGCGCTACCAAGATCAACGAATTAGATAAAAATGGTTTCGGTGGTTTTGGGGCTATTCTGCTGTCATTCACAAATTCTTCTCGTAGAACACGCTTCGTTTTTGGCTCCTTGTTTTCATCAATTTGGCAAACAATCAAAAGTCGCCATCTAACTAAAGTACTGTTTTCGACTGATACAATCGTTGGTTGGATCCTGGTAGTGCTGGGTATCATCAGTTTAACCATGCCTCAATATGCATTACGTGCTTTTGGTGCTCTAGTAGCATTTGCTGGAATTGGCTTTAGTGTCCATCAAATTTTAGATACGGCAAATTCTAGTTTAAAAGAGAAGCAGAAACAGTTCTTTATTATTTCATACTTAGTTGTTTTTGCTCTATCAACGGCTTTAATTTCTAATAATCGTTTGTTAATCTTCTTAGCTCACTATTTCTTGGGAATATTTTTAATTATTTATTCTTATGTCAGACTGCGGCAACTAATTCTTCATAGAATATCAGGCGTATTCCGGATCACAGTCGTGGCTACGGAAGCAGTTATCGCCTTTGCCTTAGGAATTATCGTCATCATTAATCCACGAGCATTCGATCGCAAATCTATCCTGATAATGGGAATTTTATTAATTATCTACGGTTTCTTCAAACTTATTGGAGAATTATTTGATCAGCGGCCCAAGATGCCAAAAAATCACAGATGAAAAAAGCAAGATGGATTTTTCCATCTTGCTTTTTCGTTAATCAAAAACAGTTTGCCAATTGGGATCTTTGGATGCCTCATAACACATCTTTATTTGTTCAGGCGTATTTCGACCAAGTGATAACTTAGGCAGATTATTTAATGAAAAGTAACGACAATCTGTAGTTTCAATGTTCTTTTCGAATTCGCCACCTATTACCTTGCACAAATAAAAAGCTTTTATAATTCCAGTAGCTCGAATTGGCTTATTATGTTTATTTCGATCTTGTAAAGCGATCAATTTAATTGGTTTGACATCTCTGCCTGATTCTTCTTTTGCTTCCTTAATACAGTTTTCTTCGGTAGAAAGATTAGCTTCACACCAACCACCTGGAAGTGACCAATCGTCAGATAGTTTCTCATGAACTAACAAAATCTGATCATCTTTAAAAATTGCGGCTCTCGTCTCTATTTTTGGAGTTTGATAGCCTTCATCACCACAAAATAAAGTTTTAACTTTTTCAATTGGCATCCCTGTTTTAACAGTCATCATTTCAGCCGCAATTTGACGAATTTGTTCATATCGTTCACGATCAAAGACATCATGACCATATTTCAAACCATTTTGAGCAATGCTCTGTAATTCAATTGCCCAATCAGTAAATTGATCTCCTGTTTTCATCTTTTGCCTCTATCTTTTAATGAAAGTGTCAGATTTAATATGCTTTAAAATGCTATAACCTACGCTTTTAATTTGATTTTTACTACCGTATGGCTGATTTAAAAACATCACAATTCCATTTTTATTGTCTGTAGTAAGTTGCATCCAATTAGTAAAATGAGTATCTCCAAAATTACCATAAGCCAATTTCAGTTTACCACCATCTTTTAAATAAAAACCGCCAGAGTATGTATTAACTTTGGATTTTAAATGACTTAAATAATTGAATTTCTTCTCAGTTAAAACTTTGCCATTATGCAATCCTCGTTGAATCTTATAATAATCACCAGCGGTAGAGAATAAGTTTCCCGCACCTGGAAGTTGAGACACTACATATCTATTAGCATAAGAAGCGCTTTGATAGTTTTTACCATGACGATAAAGATATGAAATAGCATCTGTCTTTGAACGAGGAATATTTTGATAAATATATGTATGTTTTAAATGAAGTGGTTTAATAATTCTGCTTTTTACGTTTGCTGCATAAGATTTGCCTGTTACCTTGCGAATGATACCTGCAAGCAAAACATAATTGGCATTATTATAATTAAAAGCTCCCCGCTTGGTGTGAGATGTAGCATTGGCCTTAACAACAGTCCAATTAATTGCGCCCTTTTCAGAGAAATTAATACCATGACTAGACTCGGTACCAATCACATTAATTCCTGAAGTATGGGTCATTAATTGACCTACTGTAATATGCTTAGCCTGCTTTAATCTTGGATACCAACGTGAGATTTTAGTATTTTGTGAAAACTTCTTTTGATAAATTAACTGCGTAATAATTGCCGCCGTTACAGATTTTTGCAATGAGCCAACAGGATATAGTAATTTCTTATTACCATTTTTAATTTTACGTCTGTAGTAGCCATAACCAACATTAACTGTTTGACGATGTCCATCCTTAACAATTTCAATCGTGCCGCGTAAATGATGCTTATTCATTGTTTTAACAGCATATTTACGTAATTGACTATTAGAATATGTCTTGGCATTAACTGTTGCGCTATTACCTAAAAAAATAAATGAAGATAAAAATGAAATGGCTAACATTATCTTTTTTGACTTCAATCTAAAAAATCCCCCTCTGCCATTTAATCCTGAAATATTCTACCACAAAATTAAAAGCACAAATATTGCCTACTAAACAATATTTGTGCTTTTTTTCTTTTTAGTTTTAGATCAAATTCATTTTTACTAAGTATTCCGCATTTTCAACAGTGTTCCAAGCTGCACCCTTTAAGAGGTTATCAGCTACGATCCACATATTAAATGCACCTGGATTTTCATAATCAGGACGAATACGACCAACAAAAGTCTCGCGCTTACCTGCTGCATTAATAGGTTGAGGATAAATTTGATGTTTAATATCATCTTCAAGCACAACACCTGGGAAGTCAGCAACTGCAGCCATGATATCTTGAGTTGTTGCACTTTCATCTTCAACAGTGAAGTATACACTTTCACCGTGAGCAATTGGAACAGGAACTCTAACACAAGTTGCAGTGACTTTGATGTCTTTAGCGTTCATATCGTTGAGCATAATCTTCTTGGTTTCATGAATCATCTTCCATTCTTCATGAGAATAACCAGAATCTTCTAACACATCAATTTGAGGTAAAAGGTTAAATGCTAGTGGATAATGCTTCTTATCACCTTTAGTTGGCAAAATTTTTGCATCTGCTTGCATATCTTTGCCATCCAAATAATCTTGTGCTTCCTTTTTTAATTCTTCAATTGCGGCTTGACCTGCACCGGAAGCTGCTTGATAAGTTGAAACGATAATTTGCTTCAAACCAAACTTTCTTCTAATTGGTTCCAAGGCCATCACCATTTGAATGGTTGAACAATTTGGATTGGCAATAATACCGTGATGTTCTTTCAATGCATCTGGATTTACTTCTGGTACAACTAATGGGACATCTGGTTCCATTCTAAAAGCACTGGTATTGTCTACACAAACCGCACCGCGCTTAACAGCTTCTGGTAAAAATTTCTTTGATACTGCACCACCAGCTGATGAAAGAACTAAATCAACGCCATCGAAGGATTCTGGAGTAGTCTCTTCAACTACTAAGTCTTGATCTCTAAACTTTAATACAGTACCAGCTGAACGTGATGAGGCTAATAACTTTACACTTTTTACCGGAATAGTTGACTTAGCCAATTGATCAATCATTCTTCTACCAACAGCACCCGTAGCTCCTAAAATTGCAACATTATATTCTCTAACCATTTTTATTCAACCTCTTGTAAAAAATCATTCATTCTCTTCATTGCTTCTTGTAAGTTCTCATCGCTAGATGCATATGACAATCTTACATAACCTTCACCGCCAGGACCAAAGGCACTACCAGGAGTTACGCCTACCTTAGCTTTGAAGGCCAAGTCTAATGCAAATTGCATATCATCTTTACCATATTGAGATGGGATTTTCGTAAAGATGTAGAAGGCTCCTTCCGGCTTTACTGCTTGCATCCCCATTTTATTTAATTTTTCTAAGACAAAATCTCTTCGTTTTTGGTAAACTTTGCGATACTCCACTGGATCATTTAATCCATTTTCTAATGCTTCGATCGCTGCGGCTTGGGATGAATCAGTTGTCGTTGTTACCATTAAGCCGTGTACTTTACCGATTTGATCCATAATTTTAGCAGGTCCTGTAATGTATCCTAAACGATAGCCAGTCATCGCATGGGACTTGGATAAACCAGAAATATAAATTGCTCGCTCAGGAATCAAACTGGCAATAGAATGATGCTCAACACCATAAGTCAAAGTACTGTAAATTTCATCAGTAATAACGTACAAATGATTTTCTTCAATTACCTTAGCCAAAGCCTTAATTTCATCTTCTGTATATTCCACGCCTGTTGGATTAGTTGGATAATTTAAAATCACGGCTTTAATTGTCGGATTTTCTTTAATAGTCTCAGTCAATTTTTGCGGCGTTAATTTGAAATTATCTGTAGTTGTGTTCATCAACACGTAACTGGCATCGGCTAAAGTAGCAACTGGCCAATATAATGAAAAGACTGGCGTTGGAATAGCTATCTTGTCACCAGGATTAGTAATAGCAAAAAGTGCAGCGTTGATCGCTTCTGTAGCACCAACTGTAACTACAATTTCTGTTTCTGGATCGTATTTAACGCCGATAATCTTATCTAAATAGTTGCTAATAGCTTGTCGCAATTCTAATTTTCCTTTTTGAGGAGCATAGTGTGAATCATTATTTTGGATGCTTTTAATTGCGGCTTCTTTAACATGTTCAGGCGTATTCATATCAGGCTCGCCTAAAGTTAATTTGATGATTCCTGGAATAGTTGAAACCTTATTATCAAAGATTCTAATTCCTGAAGCTTTGACATTTTGTACTTTTTGGCTAAAACCTAAATCATTAGCTAATTCCGGCATAATCTTTCCTCCCTTTGTCTTTAAAGGATATTTTCTAAACCAATTACTAATTCATCTAATTGGTCAACTTTTTCTAACGCCACTTTTACTCCGCTCATAAATGAGCCACGATCAAATGAATCTTGACGAATAGTTAATGCTTCACCCGGTCCCCCAAATAATACTTGTTCATGTGCAATATAGCCAGGCAGACGAACTGAATGAATCTTTATTCCTTGATAATCACCACCGCGAACATTTTTCAAGGTTTCCACTTCATCTGGTGCTGTTTGATGTTCAGGACGATTTTCAGCAATCATCTTAGCTGTAGCAAGCGCCGTCCCGGACGGAGCATCTTTTTTATCAGCGTGATGCATTTCAATAATTTCAACATCTGGGAAATATTTAGCAGCTTCTTTTGCAAATTTCATCAACAAAACTGCGGACATTCCGAAATTGGGGGCAATCAGACCGCCTACTTTTTCTTTTCTTGAAAGTTCAATCAGTTCTGCTTCTTGCTCATCACTCATACCGGTAGTACCTACTATTGGTCTAATATGATGTTGCAATGCAAATTTTACATTGTCATATACTGCCTTAGGTGTAGTAAAGTCGATCCAAAAGTCTGCTAAATGATCAGGAATTTCTGTTAGGCTCTTAAAAATTTTAGCGTCTGCAGGCAAATGATATTGTTCAGGATTATTTTCGGCAATTGGAGAAAGTCCTGCAACTACTTCAAAGCCTAGCATATTATTAACTAAATTCACGGCTTTTTGCCCCATGGCCCCCGTAAAACCTGCAATTAATACTTTTTTAGTCATTTTCAAGGTCCTTTCCTAAATCTAGTGGCAATTTTTGCAATAAAGCTTTATCTTCTAAGCCTAAATGCTGGGCTAAAGTTACTTTTTCTTCATCATTCAAGGCAACTAAAGGCAAACGACAATCTCCTGTTTCAAAACCTTGTGCATTTAAAACTGCCTTTACTGGTGATGGAGATGGATACATGAACAGAGCTTGCATTCTAGGCGTTAACCAACGTTGAATTCTTGCTGCTTCGGGATATTTTCCTTCATATAAAGCATCATACATCCGGCGCATTTCTTTAGTATAAATATGAGAGGCTACGGAAACGACACCATTTGCTCCGAGCAATCTTGCAGTTAAGGCTTGGGTATCTTCTCCGGTAAAGACTTGAAAATCTGCTGCTTTATGATCGATGATGTATTCCATTTCTTCAAGGGATGCACATTGCTTAATTCCCTTAATATTATCTAATTTAGATAATTGAACAACCGTCTCTTTTTCCATCTTGACGCCAGTTCTGCCTGGAATATTGTAGATTAAAATTGGCATCTTAACGTTGTCATTCACTGCAGTAAAGTGAGCAACCATGCTGCGTTGATTTGGCTTATTATATGGCGGTACAACAACCAATGCATAATCAATGCCGTCAATTTCTGCCACTTCATTAGTAAATTTAATTGTTTCAGCAGTATTATTGCTACCAGTTCCGGCAATTACAACAGCACGACCGTTAACGATTTGACCAAAGTGTTTATACAATTCGATCTTTTCATCATGAGTCAAAGTCGGGGTTTCACCGGTCGTACCACCTATCACAAAGCCATTACAGCCTTGCTCAATTAAGTAATTGGTTAATTTTTCCAAACTATCAAAATCAATCTTTTTATTCTCATCAAATGGCGTCACAATTGCCGTCAATAAATCTGCATCAATTAATGTAGCCATATTAGTTCCCCATTCTATCGATTAAAAATCCCTTAATTGCGTTAACTCCGCGCATAATACTCTTTTCGTCTGGATTCAAAGTTGCTGAATGCAGCTGTGAATTTGGATCACCAACACCTAGCCAAAACATTGTTCCTGGAAATTTGGCAAGTAAGAAGCCAAAATCTTCTCCTGTCATTTTTGGCTTAGTTTCAACAAAATCCACTTTCGGATTATTCTTCATATAATTAATCAAGTATTTAGTTAGCTCTGGATTATTTTCTACTGGCCAATAACCACCCTGATTTAACTCAAGATTTACTTTCATGTTATAGCTACGAGCTATACCTTCACATAGATCACGCAACCGTTGATCAATTTGCAGAATCATTTTTTGCGTTAATCCGCGAATTGTTCCTTCAATCCGAGTCTGTCCAGCGATTACATTTCTAATAGTTCCAGCTCTAACCTTACCCAAAGTGATAACACCGCTTTGAATTGGATCGATACTTCGTGAAATAACCGTTTGTATTTGCATGATTAGACTAGCAGCAGCCACCACAGTGTCATTAGCATTCTGCGGAAAAGCCGCATGACCGCCCTTACCAACCAAATCAATGTTAACTTCAGTAGTTCCTGCAAATAATGTACCTTCACGACAACCAATTGTTCCAGCAGGTAATTCAGGGTTATCATGCAAGCCATAGAATTCATCAGGTTTAAACTTCCCCTGAAAGATTCCTCTTTCATATGCTTTTTTACCGCCACTTTCACTTTCTTCAGCTGGCTGGAAAAAGAACAGCATATTATCCTTAGGCTGATTTTCACTGAAATAACTAAGTAGTCCTAATGCAACACTCATGTGAATATCATGACCACAGGCATGCATAACTCCTGGATGCTTTGACGAAAAAGGTAAATCCGTTTTCTCCTCAACTGGTAACGCATCAATATCGGTCCGATAACCAATTGTTCTTTGCGGATTGCTTCCTTTAATTAGTACCAAAATCGCTGTTGGTAATTCTTCTGGTACTTTTACAGTTAAAAACTCTGAATTAAATCCCTTAATTACTTCTAGTAAATAATCATGTGTCTCTTTTTCTTGTAAAGCTAATTCAGGAATTTCATGCAAATGCCTTCTAATTTGAATTAGCCCGCTTTCAGTTAAAACCGCCATAATTAAATCTTTCTCAAGTTATCTTCTAGTCCTGTCTTGCTCTCAGTTTGATCGTCAACCTTTTTAATTACCTTAGCCGGCACGCCAGCTACCATCGTATGTGGTGCTACATCATGAGTTACGACTGCACCAGCGGCAATTACGGCACCTTCACCAACATGGACACCTTCGATCACTACTGCATTGGCACCCATTACTACGTTGTCGTCAATCTTAACTGGAGTAGCAGAAGCTGGTTCAATTACGCCTGCTAAAACGCTGCCTGCACCGATATGGCAATGCTTGCCGACGATTGCACGTCCACCTAAAACAACCCCCATATCAATCATGGTATCATCGCCTATTTCAGCACCGATATTAATAATCGCACCCATCATGATGACTGCATTTTTACCAATAGCTACCTGATCTCGAATAATAGCACCTGGCTCAATTCGTGCATCAAATTTCTTCATATCAATCAGAGGCACAGCTGAATTTCTAGCATTATTCTCAATACGATAATCTTGAATCTTGTTGTGATTTTCTTTTAAAAATGGTTCAACATCTTTCCAATCACCAAAAATCACTCCGGAATGTGCTTCAGTGAAATTGTCGATTCCTTCTGGAAACTTAATTTGATCAAGTCGTCCCTTAATAAAGACCTTAACTGGCGTTTTTTTAGGAGCATTGCCAATATAATTGATAATACTTTTTGCATCTAATTTCGTCATAATCTTTCCCCTTTAAAAATTAATCTTCATTATTATATGGTTGATCTAAATGAACTAAATCTTCTAGACTTTCTCGTTTAATGACTAGTTGAGCATTGCCCTTTTCTGCAAAAACAACAGCTGGACGAGCATTGCGGTTATAATTTGAAGCCATTGAATAACCATATGCTCCAGTATCAAGCATTGCTAAAAGTGAGCCTGATTTAGTTGCTGGAAGTGCTTGATCTTCAGCTAAGATGTCACCACTTTCACAATATTTACCAGCGATTCTGACATGTTCAGTCAATTCAGCTCGAGGATCAGTAGCCAAAACTGTTTCATATTTTGCATCATATAGAGCTGGACGAATATTATCACCCATACCGCCATCTACAGTTACATATGGACGATGACCTGGAACAATTTTGCGACTCCCTGTTGTATATAAGTTATAACCGGCTGGTCCTACGATAGAGCGACCAGGTTCAATATCAATTTCTGGAAGTGGAAATGAGGCATTCTTAGCTTCTTCTTTGATAGTTTTAACAATTGCCCTAACAAATTCTTCTGGCTTTAATGGATTATCTTCTGCAGTATATTTAATACCAAAGCCACCGCCGACATTAATTACTTGAGCAGTATAACCATATTGACTACGCCAATTTTCAGCAATTTCCATTAATTTTTTAGCAGCCATTTCAAAACCATTCAATTCAAAAATTTGTGATCCAATATGAGCATGTAGCCCGATCATATTCATTCTTGAGTTAGCTAAAACTTGTTCTAAGGCTAAATCGGCTTGACCAGATTCTAAGTCAAAACCAAATTTACTATCGACCTGACCTGTTTGATCATATTCATGTGTATGAGCTGAAATGCCTGGCGTAATTCTTAACATGACATCAATTTTGGTATCTTGTTCACGTAAAACCTGATCCAATAACTTAATTTCATGAAAATTATCAACAATAATTTTGCCCACATGATTTTTAACGGCCATTTCAAGTTCTGACTTGGACTTATTATTACCGTGAAAACTGATTTTCTCTACTGGAAAATGTGCTTTCAAGGCTGTATATAACTCTCCATCTGAAACCACATCAGTGTAAGCTCCTTCTGCTGCAGCTACTTGGTACATCGCTATACAAGCAAATGCTTTGCTGGCATAACTGACGGCATACTTTACATTTTCTTCTTCAAAAACCTTTTTAAAAGCTCTAATTTGATTACGAATTTGCTCTACATCGTATACAACAAGAGGTGTGCCATACTTTTTAGCTAATTCAACTGTATCAACACCGCCAATAGTTAAATGTCCTGCTTGATTGATCTGATTTTCTAAAATTTGTGAATTCATATCTTGCCCCTAGTCTCTATCCATGCGAAGCACCCAATAAAAAAATCCATTGTCTGCGCTAAACAAACAATGGATTAGTCTTCACTTAATCTAATGGTCGATAGCGCTCCGCGAATTTTGTCCGCGACAGTCCGTAATTTATTCAATCACGACCCAGCTTATCCCTTTAGCCTGGTTTAAGCTTCGGCAACCTCCCCTTTCGCAATTAGTCTTCGTTTTGCCTAACTCGTAATTGCTACTTATGTCAGTTGCGCCTCTTCGATTTACATGTAGTCTACATTCTTATTAAATTTTAGTCAATACTTTTTTATTGATTTTTAATTTATACTATATATGCTTTTCTATTCAAGGCCAGTATTTTCAACTTTTTGTTGCAAGATTAAAAAATAATGCTAAAATTCAAATTAATTTAGTTTGGATCCATTTTTAAATTAACGAATTATGAAATTTCACTTTAAGGGGATTATGTTATGAAAGTAGTTAAGTTTGGTGGTAGCTCTTTAGCTAACGGACAAAATGTAGAACAAGCATTAAATATTATTTTAAGTGATCCTGAAAGACGCGTAATCGTAGTTTCTGCGCCAGGTAAAAGAAACGATGACGACATCAAAATCACAGATCTTTTAATCAAGTACGCCAATATGACACTTAAGAGTGAAAATACTGATGAAATCGTCCAAACCATTTTTATGCGTTATCAAGAAATCGGGCATTTCTTTGGTGTAGCTGACGAAGAACTTAAGGTTATCAAAGAGATTCTTTTAGCTTTACCTAGCAGAAATTATCCTAATTCGAGCTACTTAATGGCAGCTTTTAAAGCTCACGGCGAGCGTCTTAACGCCCGTTTAATTGCCATGATATTGCAACATCAAGGTGTTAAAAGTCGCTTTCTTGATCCAACAGAAGCGGGTTTAATCGTTACAGGCGAACCTAACGATGCATTGGTCAATCCGGAAAGTTATCTCAATCTTGACCAAGTAAAAATAGAACCTGATGAACGGGTTATTTTCCCTGGATTTTTCGGTATCACCCCATCAGGTAATATTGCCACATTTTCACGTGGTGGATCCGATATTACTGGGGCGATTCTAGCTCGCGGATTTCATGCAGATATGTATGAAAACTTTACAGATGTTAACGGAATTTTTGCAGCTAATCCGCATATTGTAGATAATCCACAATCCATTAGGAAAATGACTTATCGCGAGATGCGAGAACTATCTTATGCGGGCTTCTCTGTTTTTCACGATGAAGCTTTGATTCCCGCTATTCAAGGCCAAATTCCTATCAACGTAAAAAATACTCATGAGCCTGATCAACCTGGTACTATCATCGTTCCAGACAAGGACTTTGTACCAGATAATGTTATTACTGGTGTAACCAGCCAAAAACACTTCTCAGCTCTTTATTTGCATAAATATTTGCTAAACAAAGAAGCTGGTTTTACTTTACGTATCCTACAAATCTTGTACAAGCACAATGTGCCATACGAACACATGCCTTCTGGTATTGATGACATCACAATTATTTTTAACAATGATTTCCTAAATGATCAGCTAATTGATCAAATTTGTAATGAAATTCAAGCAACAATCAATCCAGATCAACTTGAATGGATTGACGATTATGCCATTATCATGGTCGTTGGTGAAGGAATGAAGAAATATCATGTTGTTAGTCGCCAAATTTTAGATTCTTTAGGTGATCACGATATTTCACCTCGCATGATCAACCAAGGTGCATCCCAAATCTCAATGATGATCGGAACCAAGAAGGAAAAGGCAGACGAAGCAGTTAAAATTATCTATCAACAATTTTTTACGAAGGGAGAAAATCATGGTTAAGTTATTAAAAGTACATGGGTCACAAAATCATTTCTTTATCCTTGATCAAACTGAATTGAAGCAAGAATTGTCTGATTCTGAACTAAAAGGATTAACTATTAAGCTTACAGATTCACAAACTGGTCTTCTTGACGGTGCAGACGGTGTATTAGTAGTCAATAAGCCAGTCAGAGAAAATGCTTTGGCCCAAATGCGTGTTATCAACGCCGACGGTAGTGAAGCTTCAATGTGTGGCAACGGGCTTAGAACTGTCGCTCGTTATTTAAGTGAAAAGTACCAAAAAACTAATTTCTTGGTTGATACAATGAATGCTAGTCTCCGCGTTAGAAAAGACGATGACTTTGCCCCAAGTGTTCCTGCCTTTGCAGTTGAAATTTCGCCTGTCCATTTCAATAAAGAAGCCTTGCCATTTGATAATTTAGGACATGATCGTCTAATAGATGATTTTGCTCCTGAACTTTATCCCGGTTTACGTTTTTCTTCTATTGCCGTGCCGAATCCCCATTTAATTAGCTTTGTTAATCAAAAACAAATAACAGGTCCTATCCTAGGAATCGTCGGTAAACGACTCAATAGTGAGAATCCTTACTTCACTGATGGTGTTAATGTTAATTTTGCTCAAATCCTTGATAAGAATCGCTTATTTGTGAGGACTTATGAACGCGGGGTTGGCTTTACCAATGCTTGTGGAACTGGAATGTCTGCTACCTCATTAGCATTTTGTTTAACCAAACCAGAAATGGCAGAATTTGACACACCAATCAACGTTTACAATCCAGGCGGCATGGTAAAAACCATTGTTCACTATGAAGACAATAATTACTGGATTGAACTCATTGGAAATGCGACCTTTACTCATCAAATTTCTATTGCTGAAGAGGATTTAAGAAATGGGAACTTTGCTAATGCACAAATTACTGAAACTAATGAACAAACCGCCTATGAAAGATTTGTCGATAATTTACCTAAATTCAACGACATTACAACTTTAGCGTAATCAAAAAGACTTGCTTTTTTTTAAAGCGAGTCTTTTTTGTATTTAATTTAAATCGGTTAAACCATGTTTTTTCTTTGAAGTACGATAAAAAATATAAGCTATTAAACCAAAGAAAATAGGTCCAAATCCAGTCCAGAAAGCTGTCGCATATCTGTATTCCAAAATTGGTTGTAAAACTGTAAATATAATACCCGTGCAAACAATTATTTCAACAAATACTACCAGCGCTACTGTCCATTTATAATTCGTAAATACTCTAAATTTACGCGGATAATCTTTCTTTAAGAAAAATGGAAATGCACCTATCAAAAAGATATATGGTGCAGTTGCAGCAACATTACCCATATCGGTCAAAATTTGATAAAAGCTTGTAGCTGCACTACCACCGAAGGAAACGACCGCAATTAACAAGCAGACGAAAACAGTTTGAGCCCACATTGCATTAGCAGGAATGCCATGTTTGTTTAATTTAGTTGCAGCCTTCGGCCAAAGACGTGGATCAGATCCCATGATAAAGGACTTAACGGGTGAATATAGTAATACGAAGAAAGCACCCATCATTCCCATTAATCCTGATAAGGCAATTGCTCTCGTAAAGATTTTACTAATCATTAAACTAGTCTGCGGATCCAAATGTAAGGCGGTACCGAACGCTTTACCCAAAGTCCCGTAAACCACATAAGTAATATTACCTGTGTTAGCACCGGTTTGAACGATATCCTTTTGATAATTAACCGAAAAACCGGTCATAAAGATCATTAAAACATAAGAAATAATCGTAAACAAACTACCGATAATTAAGCCCTTAGGGAAATCTTTTTCGGGATGCTTCATACTGTCAATTACCCCACCTACGGTCTCCATACCACCATATGCAAATACTGCATAGACAACAAAGGAAATAATAGTAATTGGAGTTTGGAAATCCTTATTAGGCGAAATAATAAAACTCTGCCAACCAGTGATTGGCTGTGCTAATTGTCCATGATTCATAATGATGACTAACAAACTAGATAAGATAAAAATCAAGTTCATCCCGACCATAAACCAGCCACCAATTGAGGACATGATCTTAATTCCAGTCATCCCTCTTGAAGACAAGTATGTAGATACAATCATGAATAGAATTGCCAATACACCTATTAGCTGTGTTCCATGTAAACCAAATAAATTCCAACTCTGAGTTGTATCTTTACCAAAAATTAGCGCTGAAATCGAAATCCAGAGTCTTGAGGCACTAGATACTAGCCAAAGTACCCAGTTAGCCAGCCAAACAAAAGTCCCGATAAAGGCCCATTTTTCGCCAATAGAGCCCGCAAGCCAGGAGTAAATTCCACCTTTTGCATCGTGAAAGGCTGAACCATATTCTGCCATCATTAATCCAGCTGGAAAGAAAAAACAAATTCCGGCTAAAATAAACCAAATAATTCCGGCATAAGTCATTTGCCGGTATGAAACCGAGACATTACCGAAACCATAAACCGTAGTTATGATCATTAAAACCAGGCTTAAAGTAGTTAATGTCTTTTTCTGTGTTTTATTATCATCCAAGATGAAGCCTCTACTTTCTTTACTACACTTTCAATTTTAGCACCCTTTCTTTTAAGTAAATTTATTCTAATAATCATCTCATAAGAAAAAGCTGCTAACCCCAGTTAACAGCTTTCTCATTCTTTATTTACTAATTTTTTCTTCAATCCAGTTGCCCAGTTCTGCAACATGCAATTTAGTTACGGAACTGAATGTCAAAACCGTTACATGATCATAATTAAGATCTATATTCTTTTTCAAACGGGACATTACTTTATTTACTTGGCTCTTTTTTATTTTATCAATCTTCGTACATACAACTAAAATAGGTAAATTCAGATATTGAGCATAATTATACATTGCAATATCATCTTTAGTTGGTTCATGACGCGAATCAATTAAAATTACTAATCCCTTTAAGTTGGGTCTTGTTTCCAAGTAATCTTGAATCATCTCACCAAATTCTTGGCGTTTCTTTTGCGAAACTCTTGCATAACCATACCCTGGTACGTCTACAAGATAAAACTCATCATTTACTAGATAGAAATTCAAGGTTTGCGTTTTACCAGGCTGTGAAGAGGTTCTAGCCAAGTTTTTTCGATTAAGTAGAGTGTTAATCAGACTTGACTTTCCAACGTTTGAGCGGCCTGATAATGCAATCTCAGGCAAATCATCCTTAGGATATTGATCTTCTCTAACTGCACTGACAGCATAACTACTACTTTTAATTATCATTAGCGCCTACCTGTGCTTTACTACTTTCTTTTTTATCCTTTTTACGAATAACCTTAGGTTCAGCATGACGCGTAATTACATCTTTGGTTACCTCAACGGCTTCAATGTCTTTTTCACTTGGAGTCTTGTACATGATATCCATAATTGAATTTTCAATTATAGTTCTTAAACCACGTGCCCCCATATTTCTTTGAATTGCCAAATCAGCAATTGCTTTAAGCGCACCATCAGTAAACTTAAGGTTAACACCATCAAGTGAAAGTAGCTTCTTATATTGCTTAACCAAAGCATTCTTTGGCTCAGTTAATACTCTTACCAAATCTTCACTGTTAAGCTTATCTAAAGTTGTGATAATTGGAATTCTACCAATAAATTCAGGAATCATTCCAAATTTAACTAAATCTGCTGTAGTTAAATGACGAGTCCAATCATCTGCATCAATTTTATCAACTTCATTTTCAGCACCGAAACCAATCGTCTTTTTACCTAATCTATTCTTAACGATTTGTTCAATACCATCAAAAGCCCCACCAACAATAAACAGAATGTTAGTGGTGTCCATCTTGATCATTTCTTGTTGTGGGTGCTTACGACCACCTTGAGGCGGAACTGAAGCAATAGTACCTTCTAAGATCTTCAGTAATGATTGTTGTACACCTTCACCTGAAACATCACGAGTAATTGAAACATTCTCAGATTTCTTAGAAATTTTGTCAATTTCATCGATATAAATAATGCCGCGTTGAGCACGTTCCAAATCGTAATCTGCATTTTGCAATAATTTTAGCAAGATATTTTCTACATCTTCCCCAACATAACCAGCCTCGGTTAATGTGGTTGCATCTGCAATTGCAAAAGGTACATTTAAGATTCGAGCTAAAGTTTGAGCTAAATAAGTCTTACCTGATCCAGTAGGACCAATCATTGCAATATTAGACTTCTGTAATTCTATAGAAGAATCAACATCCATTTGACTGATTCTCTTGTAATGATTATAAACAGCAACAGATAATACCTTTTTAGCACGATTTTGGCCAATTACGTATTGATCAAGTTGTTTTTTAATTTCCATTGGTTTTGGTAATTCACTTGCAGTTTTAACAGAATCTGCACGTAATTCATCATCAATGATTTTTTTAGATAAGTCAACGCATTCATTGCAAATATAAACGCCATTACCAGCGATCATTTTTTTGACTTGGTCTTGAGTTTTACCACAAAAAGAACATTTAATCTCTTCTTGATCTGTAAACTGATTTGCCATTATATTTCCTCCCTATACCTACCAAAATAGATTATCATAAATTAACATATTTTGATAAATATTAAGCTTAAATATCAAAAAAAGCGGCCTAAAGCCGCTTTTTAATGAGAAATCAGTAATAATTTATTTATTACTTACTTTCCTTCTTGTCTTCTGCTTCTTTTGCTTCAAGCTTTGCCTTAGCAACTTGCTTAGCATTATCAGTAACAAGATCCATAGCCTTACGTACAGTGATGTCGTGACTTAACATGTCGTCTGACAAAGTGTTACGTACAGTCTTTTCATCCATGTTGTATTCAGTAGCAAGGTCCTTGATTTCCTTATCAATTTCTTCCTTGGTTGCCTTAAGACCTTCTTTTTCAACAATAGCTTCAAGAACTAAGTTAGTCTTAACTCTTTCAGCAGCGTTCTTAGCAAATTGTGAACGTAATTGTTGTTCATTAGTATTGGTCAACTTGTAGTAAGTTTGTGGATCAATACCTTGACGTTGCATGTTACCTAAGTATTGGTTCAATTGAGTATTAACGTCGTCTTGAATCATTGCATCAGGAATTTCATCAACAGTAGCGTTCTTTACTGCACTTTCAATAGCTGCTTCTTGAATAGCATCGTTTGCAGCTTGTTCCTTTTGATCCTTCAATTGCTTCTTGATCTTGTCTTTTAATTCATCAAGAGTATCTACTGAATCATCAACATCCTTAGCAAACTCGTCGTCTAACTTAGGAAGTTGCTTTGACTTAACTTCGTGAATCTTAGTTGCAAAGTGTGCTTCTTTACCTGCTAAATCCTTTGCACCGTAATCCTTAGGGAAGGTTACAACAACATCAACATCGTCGCCTGCTTCGTGACCGATAAGTTGATCTTCAAAGCCAGGAATGAATGCGCCTGAACCTAATTCAAGTGAGTAGTTTTCAGCTGAGCCGCCTTCAAATTCCTTGTCATCAATAGTACCCTTGTAATCGATGGTTACAGTGTCGCCCTTAGCTGACTTACCCTTCTTAAGTACAAGTTCAGCATTTTGTTCACGACGCTTATCAAGTTCTGCATCAACGTCTTTTTGGTATACACGAGTATTTTGCTTTGGAACTTCGATACCCTTGTAGTCGCCTAACTTAACTTCTGGTTCTACAGTAACAGTAGCCTTCATAGTCCAGTCTTTATCTTTGTCCATTGATACTGGAACAATTTGTGGTTGACCAACTGCAGCAATACCTGCTTCCTTAACAGCAGCAGAATATGCATTTGGCAATACAATGTTTAAAGCATCTTCATATAATGCTTCTTCACCATAGTATTGATCAAAAATAACACGAGAAACGTGACCTTTTCTAAAACCAGGAACACGTAAGTTTTTCTTAACTCTTCTAAAAGCTTGATCCAAACCTAATTTAATTTCATCTTTTGAAATATCAAAAGTAAGTTCACCGGTTGTTTTACCGGTCTTTTCCCATTTTACAGACATTAATAAAATACCTCCAATGTCAAGTTTGAGTTTGCTTCTTGCATACTAAGTTATCTTACCTTAAACTGGCAAAAAAAACAAATCTAAAAGAAAAAAGATGCGCTCCTGTGAAGAAGTGCATCTTTTTTGCTATATCGTTAGAAATTAGTCAAGGATTTCAGTAACCTGACCGGCACCAACGGTACGACCACCTTCACGGATGGTGAACTTAGTACCCTTTTCGATGGCAGCTGGCTTAATCAAAGTAACAGTGAATTCAGTGTTATCACCAGGCATAACCATTTCAGTACCTTCTGGCAATTCAATTTCACCAGTAATATCAGTGGTGTGGAAGTAGAATTGTGGACGGTAGTCTGAGAAGAATGGAGTGTGACGTCCACCTTCTTCTTTCTTCAAGACATAAACTTGAGCCTTGAATTCCTTGTGGGTTTGGATTGAGCCTGGAGCAGCCAATACTTGACCACGAACAACTTGGTCACGGTCAATACCACGAAGCAATACACCAACGTTATCGCCGGCTTCACCTAAGTCCAAAGTCTTGTGGAACATTTCCAAACCAGTAACAACTGACTTAAGAACCTTGTCTACCAAACCAACGATTTCGACTTCATCGCCGACCTTAACAGTACCACGGTCGATACGACCTGAAGCAACAGTACCACGACCAGTGATAGTGAATACGTCTTCAACTGGCATTAAGAATGGCTTGTCAGTTTGACGTTCTGGAGTTGGGATGTATTCATCAACGACGTCCATCAACTTAAGAATTTGTTCTTGAGCTTCCTTGTCGCCTTGTAAAGCCTTCAAAGCTGAACCACGAACAACTGGAATATCGTCACCAGGGTAATCGTATTCAGTTAACAAGTCACGAACTTCCATTTCAACCAAGTCGATCAATTCTGGGTCGTCAACTAAATCGCACTTGTTTAAGAATACTACGATGTAGTTAACACCAACTTGACGAGCAAGCAAAATGTGTTCACGAGTTTGTGGCATAGGACCATCAGTTGCAGCAACAACTAAGATAGCACCATCCATTTGTGCAGCACCGGTAATCATGTTCTTGATGTAGTCGGCGTGGCCTGGAGCGTCCATGTGAGCGTAGTGACGATTTTCAGTTTCGTATTCTACGTGGGCGGTATTAATAGTAATACCACGTTCCTTTTCTTCTGGTGCAGCATCGATTTGTGAGTAATCTTCAGCCTTAGCCAAACCCTTGTCAGCTAAAACAGTAGTAATAGCCGCAGTTAAAGTGGTCTTACCGTGGTCAACGTGACCGATAGTACCAATGTTTACGTGTGGCTTAGTTCTAACGTAATGTTCTTTTTCTGCCATTAAAATGACCCTCCTGTAAATTTGCAAGAAGTCCGTTGAGATAAGTTAACGGATAATTCTCTGTTGAATATTGTACTACTTTCTTCGGCAATTGCCTAGTAAAAAAGCTTAAGCTAAATTGCCTAACGAAAATATCCTTTGCTAATTATACTAAATACTTTGAAAATGTAAACCTTTTTTACCTATTTTTTAATTTGGAAATTTTCGATAAATTTTTTCAAATAAATCTTGATGAGTTCTGCCATTTCTTTGTTGCAAATAAGCTACCAAATCGCTAGCAAAACTATCAGGTTCATCTACATAATCATCTAGCTTAGGGTACAAACTACCTAATACTAAATTGGTTTCACCAATCATAAGCGGTAATTGACTAGGATTATGACTAAATTTAGCCCCAATAGCTGAAATTATCTCTTTGTATTTAGGGGCTTTTTCTAAAAGCAAAGTATCTGTAGGAATAAATTCGGTTAAATCATCCAAAACCCACACTTTAAATTTATCTTTCAACTTTAGTCTAATAAGATCTTCACAAAGAGATAAGCGCACAGCGAATTCTGAAATAGGTTCTAATAAAATACTTTGAGCAAAAGTTGTAAAATTAACCAAATTTAATTTATGCAAGCTTTCATAATCCATTTGGTTAACCTGCTTTTTTGCCTTAAAAGACTGCATAATTTGCTGTTGCTTTTCTTCAGAAACAGGCTGCACCTTAAAAGGTAATTCTAACCCTGTAATTTCTTTTAACTGTAAAGCTTCTATTAAAAAGTTATTTTCCTTTAAAACTTTACAATACATCCGATATACTTGCTTATTAGAAAAAAGATCAGGCTCTTCTTTAATTAAAGCATAGGCCTGATCTTCTTGTTTATTTGCACAATAGAGATCACAAAGCTCCAAGATCACATCTAATGAATGCTCTCCTCGCAATGCTTCTTCTAAATTTTGAATTGCCGCAGCAAGATCTCCCTTGTGCTTATTTTCTTCAGCAAGTTTCAATAAATTCTTTTGACTTACTGATGTCATAATTATTCTTTCTTTTCTTTATTATTTCTTGTTTTATTGTTTGATGAATGTGATTTGTTATTTTCTTGCTTTTTCTCATTACGCTTTTGCATAGCACGATGACGGTTTTGGTTTACTTCCATCACAACTGGCAAAATAACGGGACGACGATTTGTTTTCTTATATAAGAATTTCTCCAAATCGCTGCGAATATCTTGCTTTAATTCTGTCCAATCAAACTTCTTGTGCTCGAAGTTGCTGTTAATTGCCTTTTTAATCACATCAATTGAATCATTCATCAACTGTCTATTGGCTTTAATGTAGACAAATCCACGGCTAGTTACTTTAGGTTCTGCGATAATCTTTTTCTTTTTACGATCAATTGTAACTACAGCAATGAAAATACCATCATCAGAAAGCACTTCTCGATCGCGCAAAACAATGTTACCTACATCACCAACACCTGAGCCATCGATCATAGTGTCTTCACCAGGGACAGGATCAGATAAGTAGAAGCGTTTCTTCTTAAAGTCGTAGTCTAAGCAATCACCATTTTTAGTAATATAGATATTCTTAGGACTCATACCAGTCTTAATAGCCAAGCTACGAACAATTTCTAATAATCTATACTCACCAATAACTGGGATTAAGAACTTAGGCTTTAAAGTATCAATCAATAATTGGATATCACGACCGGTTGCATGCCCACTAGTATGCATGTTGCGGCCCAATTGAATAACTGTTCCGCCTGCTTTATAGACAAGGTCACTGGTTTCAGCCACCATAGTTTCAACGGCATGAGATGGAGTTGTAGCAATAAAGACTAAATCACCATCATGAATAGTAATCATACTATGGCGCTTCTTAGCCATTTTTTGTAATGAGTTAAGTGGTTCACCCATTCGACCAGTTTCCAAAATAACTGTTTGATTATCTGGCACGGTCTTTAAATCCTTAACTCGCATTAAAAGGCCATCTGGCACATCTAAATAACCTAATTTCATTGAAGTTCTAACAATTTTAGCCAAATCACGACCAGTTAAAAGTACTCTCTTTCCAGTAGCTTTAGCTGCGTTTAAAACTTCTTGCACGCGATTCAAATTAGATGCCTTAGCTGCAACGATAATTCGACCAGTTGCATTTCTAAAAACATTAGTTACAAAGTTACCAATATCTTGTTCTGAAACATTAGGATATGAAGCTTCCGCATTTGATGAATCACTTAAAAGAGCAAGAACTCCTTTTTGTTCAATTTCAGCTAAGCGATCCATATCAGTCCGGTAGTTGTCGGCAGCAGTTGGATCAAGCTTGAAATCACCAGTATAAACGATCTCACCTGCTGGAGTATGAACATCAATACCTAATGAATCAGGAATTGAGTGGGTAGTATGGAAGAATGAGATACTTGCATTCTTAAAATCGATTTCGGTATCTGCATCAATTACGTGGAATAAACTATTTTTGCGATGCTTATTTTCACGTTGAACTTCTATCTTGGCAAGTTCAATACTTAATTGAGAACCAAATACTGGAATATCATACTTACGCAAAATATATGGCAATGCACCAATTGAATCAGCATGCCCGTGCGTTAAAAAGATTCCTGCTACTCGGTCTCCATATTGTTCAAAGAAATCAAGATCAGGAATTACTACATCGATACCGAATAAAGAACTATCAGGATACTTCAGTCCGGCATCAAGAACAAAAATTTCATCATTAACCTGAACGGCAAACATGTCTTTACCCTGTTCACGTACACCGCTCAAGACCATAATCTTTAGTTGATTAGCCATTATATTTCCTTTTCTATATTAAAATTTTTAATTTTTTATGGATCTAAAAGATCACAACGTAAAAATATCTGTTTCAATTTTAGCATAAAGGAGGAAAATATGACAGATGCAAAAAAAGCCAACCCTATGGTTGACTTTTCTTTCGTTATGATTAAGAAATTAACGACGAAGACCTAACTTCTTGATCAATTCACGGTAACGGTTAACGTCGTTGTTTTCTAAGTAACGAAGCAAGTTACGACGGTGACCGATCTTCTTAAGCAAACCAACGTATGAGTGGTGGTCGTGCTTGTGGCTCTTCATGTGGTCAGTCAAGTTGTTGATGTCTGCAGTTAAAAGAGCAACTTGAACTTCTACAGAACCAGTGTCGCCTTCGTGAGTTGCGTATTCTTTAATAATGTTGTCTTTTTCAGTTTTTGAAATTGCCATAAAAATTTCACCTTTCATAAATAATTGCCATTAACAACGTTTACCGTCGGTGTGAGCGGGTAAACAGCGTTAACGGTTCACTCGAACTATATTACACAATATTTTTTAAAAAAGCAAGCTCAAATTATCTTGCATCCCAAGTGGTTCTTAAGTATAATGGATGAAGTAAATTTCTAAATCATTGGAGGTGAATTTCATGCCACAAATCAAATCAGCTATCAAACGTGTTAAGACGCAAAACGCTACTAACAAACGCAACGCTTCTGAATTGAGCAAGTTAAGAACTGCTGTTAAGAAGTTCAAGAACGCTGTTGAAAGTGATAGTAAAGAAGACGTCTCCAAATTGCATTTAGAAGCTGTTCGCGCTTTGGACAAGGCTGCTTCAAAGGGCTTAATCCACAAGAACAAGGCTGCTCGTGACAAGAGTCGTTTAACTAAATTAGCAAACAAGTAATTTTACTTATTACTAATCAAAAAGAGAGAAGAAATTTGATTTCTTCTCTCTTTTTTTGCTTTAAACAGATAATACAAACAACTTTAAGAAATTGTCTTCATGATATGTTCCATTTTTGTAATTAAACTCCAGTTGAATTGCTTTTTGCAATAACTGCTCTAATTTAGAAATATTTAACTTATTTTTTAAAGCCAATTTTACTCTATAGGGATGGACGCTGAGTTCTTTCACAATTTGTACTTCGCTTCTACCCCTTTTAGCTAGAATTTTTACCACTAATATTAATTCTAATTGGTTTTCAAAAACTGCTAGCAGTTGAATCGGATTTGTACCTTCTCTTAATTGATTATCAAGACGCTCTATGGCTTCTTGATAATTTTTATTTAATGCGGCCTCTAAAATAGCAAAAATATTTTGCGCTAATGATAAATCCACGTTCTGCATAACGGATTTTTCAGTGATCTTATTATCACTAGCTGCCATCTTTAATTTCTGATAATTACTTAAAATAGTATCAATAACTTGATCGCTGCGTTCAATTAATAGTTGCAAAGCAGATTGCGTAATAGTATATCCTTCAGCTTTAATAAGCGATTTTACTACTGCCCCTACTTCATAAGAACGAATAGTTGGCTCAACCACATTAAACTGCTTTAAGACCGTCTTAGTCAGCTTTTTACGACGATCAAGTTTATCATATGAAGCAACAATTACCACTACATCTTCTAATTCATTTAGATTATCAAAAATTTTCTGTAAATCATCCATCTGTTTCTTTAGCTTTTTTGGTACCTTTGCCGTTAAGAAAAATGGATTTTTTATAAGGATTAATTTATTTTCACTAAATAAACTCGATTCTGTCAAACTAGCAATTAATTCATCCAAACTATCATTTTCACAATCTACACTAACATGCTCTAAGTCCTTAAATTGATCTTCTTTAATATATGAATTAGCTAGATAATCATTAAGAAAATCATCTCCACCCCAAATCAAAGTATGGGGGTTATTATTATTCGTATTTTTAAATAAAGAAAGTAAGGTCATTTTTTACCCCGCTTCAAAAAGTAATTAAATTCTGATTTTTGCATTCCACCATAATACCAGCTAATCATACCACAGTCTTGGGTTGAAACCCATGGTATCTGTTGTTCACTAAGCGTGGTTAGCGTCTCTTGATGTGGGTGACCAAAACGGTTCTTTCGTCCTGCTGAAATAAAAACTTTTTGCGGATGAATCACTCGTAGAAAATCCGGATTGGATGAAGTTTTACTACCATGATGTCCCAATTTGAAATAATCAACAGATAAATTGGATTTCTGCATAATCTCTTTTTCTCCTTCCTGGCCTAAATCTCCTGTAAAAAGCCAATTCTTATTGGCGACTCTAAAGAATAAACTCAAAGAATCCTCATTCTTTCCTTCTCCAGGTTGGTACGGATAAACCACATTAAACGTAATTTTAGGCTCTTTTACTTGCATCCCTGCCAGTAGTTCAACTAATTTAGTATGTTTAATTCGACCATTTAATCTTTTTTGAAAAGAAGGATTATTAATCAAACCTTTAGCCATAAAAATTCTTTTCACATTAACTTGCTCAAGTAGCGGCCCTAAATCACCAACATGGTCTGCATCCTGATGCGAAACAAATACTCCATCAAGTGTACTAATCCCCAAACTTTTTAGAAAAGGAATAGTAATACGATTGACTTGGGGTGTTACTTTTTTACCCGAAAAATTCAGCTTTCCCCCTGTGTCAATCATATATGCCTTGCGCGGAAACGGAGTAGTAATCAAAATACTATCTCCTTGTCCTACATCAATGAAGGTTACTTGTCCTCGCAACGGAAAATGTATCATGCCGAAAAATATTAGATAAGTGCTAATTAAAACCATGCTTAATTCTTTTTTATTAAATTTCCATTCCGGACGTTCTCTTAAAGCAATTATCAGCAACATTGTTATCAATATTAAAATTAAACACTGCCACCAATTTATTTTGCCAAATGTTAATAACCCTAATTGGGTATTAGATAAACTACCAATTGCTTTTTCACCCAATTCCAAAATCTGTTCAAATAATGGAGCCAATTTTTTAGTAAAGCTAAATAATACGATATTGGTAAACGTTACAGGCATAACAACCCAATTAAAATAAGGGACCACCATCAAATTAAATAAAACAGTCAGGAAATTAACCTGGTAAAAATAAAACAGTAATAATGGCGTTAATAGCACATTCAATAAAATCGATTGTTGCATTTTGCCAAATTTATTTGTCAGCTGTAAGCCTAAAGCCAACAAATAACTCAAAATTGCTCCAGCCATCATAAACAGACGTGGCACAATCATAATATGCAAAATGCAAGCTAAGCCCAATATATCAATTGCCGCTACTCGATATCCTTTGAATTTGCAAATTTTACCTAGAAAGTACGTTAAGCTGGCCCTAACAAATCCTGCTTGCCCATAGCTTAAAAAGATGCCCAACAATAGCACTGCGCAACAACAAATAAATGCTTCTTCATCTGTCATTTTTAAGTAAAAACAGATTGTACTAATTATTAAGACGTATAATCCAACGTGCAAACCAGAAATGCTTAATAAGTGAATAACTCCCAAATCACGATAATTATTCAGAATTTCTTGATTTTCTTGCGCATTATTTTCACCTAAAAGTAATTCACTGGCAAAAAAGCCTAATAATTGTGGCATTTTTTGAAAATAATTTTGCAAATTAAAGCGCAATTTATGCAAACCAGTAATTACGTCATTTGATTTGACAGCCTTCATCTCGCAGCTAAAATATTTTATCTTTTGAGTGATTCCTTTTGCCGCGTAATAAGTTTGATAATCAAATTCGCCAATATTAGTTGCAGGTTCAATAATTCCGCATTCATCTTTAATCTGGCTAACTATCAATGGCAGTCCTTGCTTTAAATTATTTTCTTGTTCAGTTGGTACTTTGCCACTTATTAAGATTTTCCCCTGCTTAAAATGACCTACGCCCGTTAAATAATTATCTTTAACACGAACTTGATCGGGATAAATCTGTATTTGACTTTGCTCAGATAATTCAAAATGCACTTCTTTTTTATTCAAAATAATCGAACCAATAAATAGAGTGACTAGTACTAAAACCAATTTCAAGCTAGCAGCATATTTTTTTAACAATAAAAAGGAAAAATAACCAGTAGCAGAAATGCAAACTATTTTTTGACTGAATGAGTCACAAATAAATGCTAAAAAAGAGATTGCAATCAATAATAAAGCTGTTAATAAATAAAATCCAACATCATTTTTAAACAGTGAGTTGATCCTTGAGACTGGCAAAAGTCTTCTCTCCTATTCCTGATACCTGCATTAAATCCTCCACTTTTTTAAATGAGCCATTTTGTTCACGGTAGGCAATAATTTGCTCTGCTTTCTTTTCTCCTATTCCCGTTAATTTCTGTAAGCCAGCTACATCTGCTGTATTTAAATTAACCTTTTCCCCACTTCCTTGATTTTCAGAGGAGCTATTAGCAGCCGCTGAAGCTGAATTATTGCCCGTACCAGCAGTTAATGCACTATCTACTTTTTCGCCTTTATACGGAATATGAATCTTGTCTTGATCCTTTAATAAAATAGCCCGATTAATCGCCTTTAATTGCGCTTTATCCGTAGTTCCACCGGCGGCTTCAATTAACTCTTGCAATCTAGCCCCATTTTTTAACGTATAAACTCCCTGATGCTTAACGGCACCTGAAATATCGCAAGTTACTGTTTTAGACTCAGAAGAAGCAACATTAGACGCGTTGCTTACTGAACTAGCATTAGCCGCAGAATTATTATTTGAGCTCATATTACTAGACTGACTTACTTTCTGATTATTATCAAATGAAGGCTCCTCTGCCCCATCTCCTTTTTTAAGCCATAGTCCACCTAGTAGCAATACAACCGCTACAATGAAATATAATTTCTTTTCCAACACAAATTCTTTAATTTTTTCAAAATCCATAAAATTTCACCTCTACTATTTAATACGCAAAAAAAGCCCAGAATTTTTTTCTGGACTTTAATTTTTTTGCAAAAATTTTTAGTAATGTGATTTCAAATAGTTCAGAGCATCATCAAAAGTATCTACTGGAACTATTTTCATCTTTGTATGGATTTTTTTAGCAGTTCTTTTAGCTACAGCATAATTAGTTTCACTCTTTTTCACGCTTGATGAATCAGTTGGGGCAAAGAAGACTTCTGCTCCTTCTCGGCTGGCTGCTACTACCTTTTTATCGACCCCACCGATAATGCCGACCTTACCTGTTGGTGAAATTGTGCCTGTACCGGCAATTTTATGTCCATGACTAAGATTTTGCTTGCTGAATACTTCGTAACTTTCCAAAGTAAACATTAAACCAGCAGATGGACCACCGATTTCGCCAGCATTAATTGCTAGTTTAGGCTTAGTTTTAACTTCAACATGTTCAACTAGCTGAATACCAATTCCCGGTTTATTGGTTCCCTTAACTTTAACAACTTTACCGCTGATCTTCTTCGTTTGTTTTTCTCTTAAAACTGAAATAGTTATTTTGGAACCAATTTTTTGCTTACGTAAATATGTCATCATTTCTTCTGTTGAATGAAAACGATGACCATTTGCACCTAAAACAGTATCTCCGATTCTGAGTTTATGCTTAAAGCTAGAATTCTTTTGAACTTCCATTACATAAACGCCTAAATACTGCAAACTATGCTTTTTACCGGCCTTTTTAGCTGCATAATAAATCGCATTTTGTTGACTAGTTTCCATATACCAATCTTGCAACTCATTATATTGCACACTAGTCTGACCACCGAGTAATTCCTTGCTAGGAACTCGTTCATCATACGGCTTAGTGTAACTCCACAAGTATTGCAAAATAGATGCCGGCCTACTAGTTACGCTAACGGTGACTAAGTAAAAATTATCCGGCTTTTTATTTTTGGATTTAATAAACTGACTCACCGGAACCGCTTCACCCGGAGATTCAATAAAATAATCCGTTGGCCAAAATATTAATATACCAACAACTAAAATAGCAATAAGTGCAAGCAGCCAATTTCGTAATTGATGCTTCTTATTCTGCGTATTCATTGTTTAATTTCTTTCTTAAAGCCTTAGCAGCTTTTTCAGGTAAAAATTGACTAACGTCTTTGTCAAATCTAGCCAATTCCTTGATCATGCTGGAAGCTACAAACGAATTTTCTGGACTGCTAAACAATAAAACTGTGTTAATATCCGGAGCCAAGCGTTTATTAATTCCCGCAATTTCTTGTTCATATCGAAAATCAGCACTATTACGGACTCCACGTACTATTGCCTTAGCTTTTAATTCATGAGCCAAATCAACTGTAATCTCATCTGGCTTTTCTAAAACTTCGATGTTAGCAATATCTTTTAATGCATCCCTCGCAAAATCAGCTCTTTCTGCTGGAGAAAACAGATAATGCTTAGAAGTATTAGTCATTGCTACTAAATAAACTTTTTCAAAAATTTGAGCTGCTTTTTTTGCCGTTTCAATATGTCCATTTGTGATAGGATCAAAACTCCCTGGAAAAAGTGCAATAGTCATTTCTAATCCTTTCGATAAATTCTCACAATCGTTTTACCCAAATGGTGTTCCTTAATTAAGGAAAAGCCACTGATATCACCCAATTCAGTGTGATCATCAGTCTCTGCTACCACAGTTGCATTTGCATTCAACAATCCCAACTTATCCATTTGCAACATATCTTTAGCAATTTTTTCTTTAGCATATGGTGGATCCAAAAATACTAAATCAAATTTCTCTTGATTTTCTGCAAACAATTTTAATGCAGCATTGCTGCGCATATTATAAACGCTAAAACGATTTTCTTCTTTAGTTAAAGCTACATTCTTTTTAATAATAGAACAGGCGGCATGATTTATATCCACCAAACTGGCATGGTCGTATCCTCTTGACACGGATTCTATTCCTAAAGCACCGCTACCAGCATATAAATCTAAAACATTACCACCATTAAAAAATTGTCCTAATGAGTTAAAAAGCGATTCTTTAACTTTATCACTAGTAGGCCGAGTTTTATTGCTTTTTAAAGTAAATAAATTTCTTTTAGCATATTTTCCTGAAATGATTCTCATTGCATTTGATCCTCATTCTTTTCTTGTTCAAGTTGTAACTTTTTCTCCGCTTCTTTAGCCATTTCAACCAACTGTCCCTCAATATGTTGGCTATCTAAATTGACTTTTTCTTCTGGAGAAATTTCTACGTGATTTACAAAATCTAATTGTGCTATTTCATTTTTTAACTCTTTAGCTTCTTTGCGATTCACATACAGAACACAGTATTTCATATTCTTAGAGAAATAAACGATGTCACCATAATGACGCAGTTTGTATTGATCACTAACAGATCTTAGATAAATAATTAGAGCTACTCGTTTGGTTAAACGAGTATTTTCTATCTCTTGATTGATACTCACGCTATTGTTTCATCCTTTTCTTTGAGCATTTTTTCATTAGCAGATACATTTAAAACTAGCCCAATTGCGGCCGTTAAGACAATCATAGAAGAACCACCATAAGAAATAAATGGTAAAGTTACTCCGGTAATTGGTAATAATCCCAATACAGCTCCGATATTAAAAAATGCTTCAGTAAAAATAATTGTGGCAACGCCAAAACAAATTAGAGCATCAAATTGAGAAACAGCATGAATTCCCACATTCATGATTTCCAGCATTAAGTAAAATAATAAGCCAACTAACAAAATAGTTAAAATTACTCCAACTTCTTCAGCTGTAATTGACAAAATAAAATCAGTATATGGCTCTGGCAAATAGCCTCTTTTTTGCATACTATTGCCTAGCCCTACTCCTAATACGCCACCATTATGAATGGCGTAGTACGAGTTAACTAACTGAGCTCCACCTTTTCTTTCTAATTCAAAGGGATGCAAAAACGACATTAATCGTTGAAATTGGTAACTCTTTTGCAAAAACTCAGGATTCCAAATAATGATTATAAGAACCACCAAGCCAATAACAAGTGCTATACCGATTAGCCAAGTTAAAGCTAATCTAGCTGGTATACCGGATACTGAAAACATTACTAGAGTAATCATAAACAGAATTGCAGTACCACCTAAGTCTGGCTCAACAATAACTAAGCACATTAAAAATGCAGCTAAAATAGCAGGGTGTGATAAATTATCCTTAATCTTACCTTTAACCAATTTACCATCCCTATGGTCTAAAACATAACCCAAGTAAATAACTAAAGCTAATTTAGTGATCTCTAGTGGCTGTAAATTAATAAAACCTAAATTAATCCAACCTACAGCACCATTAACCGCTGCCGAACTATGGAAGAAGCGCAAAAAGACTAACCATAACAGCATTAAAATACAAATAATTAAAAAGCCCGCCACAAATTTAGGACTTTTAAATACCTTTATTTTTAGTGCAAAAAATGGAATACCAAAAAATAAAAATGCTACTAAAGCATAAATCGCTTGTCTAATACCATAAACACTTGGCTTAAAACCATTAACTAATAAAATATCTGAACTTGCTGAATAGACCAAAACTATCCCCAGAACTACCAAAATTAGATATGGGATAAATATACGATAGTTAAGGTATCTTAATTTTCGACGCACGAGCGTTGCCCCTTTTATGAAATAATACTTTTTCATTATAAAACAAAAAGGCCACCACTTCTATTAAGTGATGACCTTTTTAAGGTTATCTAAAATTAACCATTAGCACGAGCACGCTTCTTATCAGCCTTTTGACGCTCTGAAGTATTCAAGATCTTCTTACGTAAACGAATTGATTCTGGAGTTACTTCACAGTATTCATCATCGTTCAAGAATTCAATAGCTTCCTCAAGAGTCAAAGTTCTAGGGGTCTTAATTGCAGCTGCGTGGTCTTTACCTGCAGCACGAGTGTTAGTTAAGTTCTTACCCTTAGTTACATTAACTGCAATATCACGTTCACGTGATGATTGACCAACAATCATACCTTCGTAAACTTCAA